>JBIIJA010000203.1:0-4777 GCA_044234195.1 Cyanobium sp.
GTCAGGGTCCACCAGCCGCCGCCATCGCGGGCCACCACCAGATCCGGCCCGGCCCAGAGGGGTTGAAACACCGATTCTCCCGGGGCGGTGTCGCCATTGGAGCCCGCCAGGCAGCGCACATCGGTGAGGGCTCCCTGGTCATCGAAGCGGCCGATCCAGAGCTGGCTCCGCTCCCAGGGCATGAAGGGCTGTTGCCACTCCAGCCAGGCCAGATGGCTCCCCGTGGGGGACAGGGCTGGGGAGCTGCAAAAATCCTTGGCCACATGGAGCGTCTGCGGCGCGCCCCCTGCCAGGTCCACAGCCACCAGCTGGTCGGGGCCGTTGGCCTCCATCACCCCCAGCCACCGGTTCCGGGACCCATCGAGGAGGCCATCGCCGAAGGCCCGCTCGCCGCCAGAGCCCTCGTCCTGGCTTGCCTCCGTTGGGTCCGTGAGCCTCTGGGGGTCCGGTCCAAGGTCGAGGCCATTGCCCAGATCCAGCCTCCAGAGCTGGCGATCCCCCTCATGCACGAACACCACAGTGGTGCCATCGGTGGCCAAGGCCCCGCCCCCATAGCCATGGAGCCGGCTGCGCAGATTCCAGGGGGAGGGGGTCAGCTCCAGAGGGGCCGCCTCCTTCGGGCCAGCTGGCCGCATCAGCAGGGTGGTGCGCCCTTGTTCTTGAGGCCTCCCTTCCAGCCAGAAGAGCTGACCGTTCACCAGGCGGGGTTCGCGCCAGGAGGGAAGGGCTCCCACCGCTGCCGCGGCGGGGAGGGGTTTGGGGGTTGCTCCTGGCGTCACCTCCCTCCTGCGGAATGCTCTTAAGATGAGATCTTCTGTTTTAGGTGATCACTTGGCGCGCAGCTTCGCGGCGATGGCCCGCAAGGCGGAGGAGACCAGTCGCACGGTGCTTGTGCCCAAGCAGCCCGACCCCAACCCACCTCTGCCGATTCACCAGCTTGGCGCAACCGAGTTGCGTTCCCCTGCGCGCCGCATCAGCAAGGTGGATGAGAGCGTGCGCGATCTGGCCCGCGACATGTTGCGCAGCATGTACAGCGCCAAGGGCATCGGCCTGGCGGCCCCCCAGGTGGGGGTGGCCAAGCAATTGCTGGTGATTGATTTGGATCTGGAGGAGGCCAGCACACCCCCCTTGGTCTTGATCAATCCGGAGATCACGGCTGCGGGCGCCTCCTGCAACACCTACGAGGAGGGATGCCTGAGCATCCCTGGTGTCTATCTCCAGGTGGTGCGCCCCTCGGTGGTGGACGTGAGTTTTCGGGATGAATTCGGCCGTCCCAGGCGGCTCAAAGCAGATGGATTGCTGGCTCGTTGCATCCAACATGAGATGGATCATCTCCAAGGGGTGCTGTTTGTGGATCGGGTCTCCGATGAGCTGGCTCTCAACGAAGAGCTCAAGCAGCACGGCTTCCGCCGTGAGCACGTGCAATCCCTTCGCTGAGCCTTCCTCCCCATGCCCATGAAACCCTTGGCTGGGGTGTGTCTCGCCCTGGCCTGCATCCTTGGCATCGCCGCCACCGGTTCGGTGTTTGAGCTCGCTTACGGCGATCCCGACTTGGGGGTGCAAACCACCCGATTGATCCTGGCCGCGAGCCTGCCCGGCACCCTGGTGGCTTTGTTGCTGGCGATCCGCATCAACAGGCCCGCCTGACCTGGGCCACCCCGCCAGCCTCCCCTCCCCTGGAGGCCCCCCCCTGGATGGGGTGCATACCATGGCTCGGTTCCTTCGGTCTTTGTCGTGCTGATCCCTCCCCACCCACGGCTCGCGCGTCGTGTTGGAGGCCTGCTCCTCGCTGCCAGCCTGGCGATTCCCCTGGGGGGCCAACCTGCCAAAGCCCAGGCTCTGTTTGGGGCTGGAGAGGTGGATCCTTCCCGCTTCCTGCTGGTGGCCGCACCGATTGGCACCTCCGGCGAGCGCTACCAGCTCAATATTTATGAGCAGCTCAAGCCCACGCGCCCCTGTTTTGCCGTGGGTGAAGGCAAGCCAGCTGCTGTCAATCCCCTGTTGAGCACCTTTGATTTCACGGGGATCTGTGGACGGTTCATTGATGCCAACGGCTACTCCCTGCGCATCGGGGGCAGCGATCTGGCCACCTCCTACCGCCTCAGCGTGGTGAAGGAGGGCCGGGACATCCTCCTGGTGGCAAGGCCCACCAAATCCAGCGCCCAGGGGGATTTGGTGGTGGCCCGCGCTGGTGGGGTCGGCACGGGATTCCTGAAACTGGAGCTGGAGCCAGGTTGGCGCCTCAAACGTCGTCAGTTCGGCGGCCGTTCCCTGGGCCATGTCTATGTCTATAACGAGTCCTGGCCGGGCTCCAGCGCCAACCCGAGGCCTGCTCTCTAGGCCCGAGGTAGGGGGACGGCCTTTGCTACTTTGGTGAGCTGTTTGTGGTTTTGCCCCCCTTTATGACTCAGGTCACCGTCGGCGAAAACGAAGGGATCGAATCCGCCCTGCGCCGGTTCAAGCGACAGGTGTCGAAGGCCGGGATCTTTGCCGACCTGAAGCGGCTCCGCCACCACGAGACGCCAACTGAGAAATACAAGCGGAAGGCCCAGCAGCGTCGTCGTCGCCGCTGAGCGGCCCCTGACGGACCTTCGCCTGTTGTGGCTTCCCTCCACTCCGGGCAGAATCGGGTTCCCCCAGGCAAGACCCTGGCAACCCCAGGGCAAGATCCGAGCAAATCCCCATTGGCAGGGGCCCATGGGCCGAGCATGCTGAAGGTTTCTCCTTCACTGCCATGGCCCACCCTCTCGCATCTGTTGCTGCCTTTGGCCGCTGGCTGGCCGACATGGTGCAGCATGCCTTTGGCGATCCCCGGGAAGAAGCGCTCCATCAACCCCCTCTGGTAGGTGTGCAGCCCTTTCGTGGCACCACCAGCCGCCGCCGTTGGAGCTAGGGCTCCCTTCGCACCCCTCGGTCCCTGTCACGTCAGCTGGTCGAAGGTGCGGTAGCTGAACGCTTCAGCGATGGCAGAGCGTTCCACCTGCTCCTGGCCCGCGAGGTCGGCGATCGTGCGGGCGACACGCAACACTTTCAGCCCGCCCCGCAGGGTCAGCTGACGCCTTTCGAGGGTGGTTTCCCAGAGCCTGCGGGCGCTCTCCTCCAGCTGCAGGATCGGGCGCAGGGCTTCAGCGGGCAGTAGGCCGTTGCTGCAGCCCTGTGGGTTGCGCTGCCGCATGCGGCCCCTTGCCACCCGCACCCTGGCCGCCACGAGCCGGCTGCTCTCCCCCCCCGGCGCTCCCGAGGGAAGCGCGATCGAGCCACCGTAGGCACTAGCCAGATCCCTGGCCTCCGGATGGCGCATCACCACCTGGAGGTCGATGCGGTCCAACAGCGGACCCGACAGTCGGGCCCAGTAGCGGCGCCGTTCTGCCTCTGTGCAGCGGCATTCCCGGCCGGGCTCGCCATACCAGCCGCAGGGGCAGGGATTGGTGGCCGCCACCAGGATCATCTGGCAGGGAAAACGGGCCCGCTGGCGGCTCCGGGTGATCCAGAGTTCCCCGTCCTCCAGGGGCTGACGCAATTGGTCGAGCACTGAGCGGCGGAATTCCCCCAGCTCATCGAGAAAAAGCACGCCCATGTGGGCCAGGCTCAGTTCTCCGGGGCGTGGGCAGGCCCCGCCCCCCACCAGCGCCGCCGCTGAACAGCTGTGGTGGGGACTGCGGAACGGCCGCTGCCACACCAACCCTCCCCCCTCAGGAATCAGCCCCGCCACGGACTGGAGGCGAGTGAGCTCCAGTCCCTCCTGGCGGCTCAGGGGGGGCAGCAGCCCCGCCAGCCGACGGGCCAGCATGGTTTTGCCGCTTCCTGGGGGGCCCACCAACAGCAGGTGATGTCCCCCTGCCGCAGCGATCTCCAGGGCCCTGCGCCCATGGCTGGCCCCATGGAGATCGGCCAGGTCTGGGGCAGGGCCGGACTGCGGTGCACAGGGGCGGGCCCGGGGGCGCCGGGCGGAACTGGGATCCTGCACGAGGGCGAGGGCGTCCCTCAGATGGCGGGCTCCAAGCACCTGCAGGCCTTCCACCAGAGCGGCTTCTGCCGCATTGCTCCAGGGCAGCAGGAGGGCCCTGGCGCCAGCCGCCCGTGCGGCCATGGCCAGGGCCAGGGCGCCGCGGATGCTCCGTAGGGCTCCATCGAGTCCCAGTTCCGCTGCGCTCCAGACGCCCTCCATCTGCGCTGCGGGCAGTTGGCCGCTGGCGATCAGCAGCCCCAGGGCGATGGGAAGGTCGAAGGCGGGCCCTTCTTTGCGCAGATCTGCCGGGGCCAGGCTCACCACCACTCGGGTCAGGGGCACCCGCAGGCCGCTGTTGCGCAGGGCGGCCCGCACCCGTTCCCGGGATTCCTGCACTGCCGCGTCTGCCAGGCCCACCATCTGCAAGCCCGGCAGCCCGGGGGTGATGTCCACCTCAATCCGCACGGATTGGGCGTCGAGGCCCCGCAGGGCAGCGCTCATGCATCGTGCCAACATCTCTTGGTCCTGGCTCACGCTTCCGTGGGTTGGGTGCCACCCTCCGTCCCATCCCGCCCGTCGACAGGCCATGAGCGACACGATCTTCGCCCGCATCCTCAAGGGGGAGATTCCCTGCCAAGAGGTGTATGGCGATGAGCAGTGCCTGGCGTTTCGGGACGTGAATCCCCAGGCACCGGTGCACGTGCTGGTGATTCCCCGCAAGCCCATCGCCACCCTGGCGGAGGCCGGGCCTGAGGATCAGGAGCTTCTGGGCCATCTGTTGCTGGTGGCGGGCCAGGTGGCCCGGCAAGAGGGGCTGGAGAGCTGGCG
>JBIIJA010000116.1:0-6454 GCA_044234195.1 Cyanobium sp.
GCATCCCAGAGGCGCAGGGTTCTGTCTGAGGAGCCGGAGACGATGCGCCGTCCGTCGGGGCTGAAGGCCACGGAGGTCACAAAGTTTGTATGGCCTTGGAGGCGATCAACCTCTCCCCAGCCATCGATTTGGCTTAGCGCTTGGGCGAGGGCGTCTTGGCTCACATTTGCCAGCTCCGCGAATTGCTGGCTCTGGCTGTGGAGGCTCAGGGCTCGGATCAAAGCCTCCACCGGCGTGCTCTGCAGCTCACTGAGCACCAAAGCCGCCTGCTCGCGCAGGCGAGCGATGTTTCGCTCGGCTGTGGCGGTGTTTTTCTGCTTCTCAGCTTCCGCCGTCTGTTGCCGAGCAATCACCGTTTGCCTCCTGGCGACGGCTGCTTGCTTCACCGCTTCCTGGCGTTGTTTGGCTTCGTTCTGCTGGGCTGTCACAGCCGCGTTGCGGGCGGTTTTTTCGGCCGCGAGGGCATCGACGGCTTTTTTCTCGGCGGCAACGGCGGTCTTCTTGGCTTTCTCCGCTTCGCTGGCTTTGCGCTTGGCGTTGTTCCGCTCCCGTTCCGCTTCAGCCCCCCTGGCCCTCGCCTCCGCCGCGCTCTTTCTTTCAGCCATGGCGCTCTTCTTTTCGCGGGCGGCACTGTTGTCTGCCGCCACCTTCTGCATCCACGCAAACGCGCTGATGCCACCCAGCCCCACGAGGCCCACGCTCAGGCCGCCCACGATGCGGCGGCGGTTGCGGGCCTGCTCCTGGGCCTGAGAGACCTCCAGCTCCGCCACCCGCGCCCGCTCCTGGGCCACCCGCGCCTGCTCTTCCGCCAGCCGCGTTTGCTCCGCCGCCCGGGTGGCTGCCTCCGCCGCCGCCCGACTCGCCTCCAAAAATTCCTGATCCGCATCGCTCAGCCGCTTGCCCTTGGCCCAGCCCAGGGCCTCCTCCAGCGCCGCCCCGCTGATCACGTGGCTGGGGCGCTCCTCCGGCGGGGCTCCTTCCCACGCGCGGATCGCCTCGCCATAGATCGGCGGGCGCAGCTCCTGCAGCTGGCCCCGCACCCAGTCGGGGGTGAACACGGCCGCGTAGATCGGGTTGGCGATCCGCAGCTGGCCGTCTCGGGGCACCACCAGGCCCGTGAGGCGCAGCTGCATCTGCTCCCGGCTGGCGTCGGTGGGGATGCCGCCCTGCTCCTGAATCGCCTGCACCATCCCCAGCAGCCGGCCCCGGTTCCGTTCATCGCCTTGCAGCAAGCGGTCGCGGATGGTGCGCAGATGCACCGGTGAATCCTGCGCCTCCCAGTTGTGGATGATCTGCTCCTGCGCCACCGCCGCCACCAGCTGCGTCGCTGGCAGCCCCTGCTCAGCCGCGGCGCTCACCAGCGCCAAGAGCTTTTGGGTGAGAAAGGGCTGGCCGCCGCTCCACTGCAACACCGCATCGAGCACGGCGGGTGGATCCGCCACCTTGCCCACCAGGCCCGCCAGCAGCGGCTCGGCCTCCTGGCGCTCCAGGCCGCTGAGCTCCACCGCATGGCCGATGTTGAAGGCGGAGCGGTGCGTGCTGCGGATCAGGTCGTAGGGGGTGGCGACGCCCAGAAAACAAAAGGCGAGCCGCTGGTAGGCCGAATTCTCGGCGCGGCGTTCATGCAGCGAGCGGATCAGGCCAAAAAAGCCATCCGTGTCGAACGACAAGCTCAGCAGGTTGTCGACCTCTTCCACAAAGATCACGATCGGCGCCTGGATCTTCTCCAGCAGGATTTGATCGATGAACTCGCTGAAGCGCTCCACCGCACTCAGCGACTGCACCGTGCCCTCCTTCCACCAGCTGCTGAAGGGCACCGCCTCCGCCAGGCCCACATCCTCGATCAGCCGCTTGATCGTGCCCGCATACCACTGCTCTTCCGTGGGCGTGGTGCCGCGCGATTGCGGGTCGATCACGGCGCACACCACCCCATCGGCCTTGAGGCGCTGCATGGTGCGCACCCGCAGGCTGGATTTGCCCATCTGGCGGCTGTTGAACACAAAGCAGGTGTCGCCTGCCTTCAGCCGCCCGTAGAGCTCCTCATCGGCGCCGCGCACCACATAAAAGGCGTTATCGGCATCGAGGCTGCCGCCAACCTTGTAGGAGAGGGAGGCGCCCATCTTCAGTGGGCCAGCCGATCGGCCAGATAGGTGGCGTAGAGCCGACAGCGGGGCCGCACCAGGTTGCCCTCCGGCACCAGCACCCCCAAGCTTTCCAGCTTGAAGGCCTGCTCGGAGCGCAGCTTCACCGGCTCAGCGCTGTTCACCACCTGCCGCAGGGCCTCGGCCAGCTCGGGATGGTCTTCCACCGCCTTGAGGATGCCCCGCAGGTGGTCGCCATACACCCCGCCCTCGGTGGGCGCCTCCCGCAGGAAAGTGGCAAACGGCAGCCCATTGGCGAGCTGATAGAGCGCCTTGCGCACCAGATAGGGATGGCCCCCCACCAGCTCCAGCAGCTGGCCCAGCTCCGTCTCGCTCAGGTGCAGGCCATGCAGGGCCACCAGCCGGGCCACCTCCGCGGGCGGCAGTTCCCCCAGCTCCACGGGCAGGCCCACATTGAAGGGCGATTGGTTGATGTCCTTCTGCAGGTACGACTCCTGCGAATGGGAGAGCACCAGCCGGAAACGCTCCCAGAGCGGATTGCTGCGGGCCCGTTCATGCCAGCTGCGCAGCAGGCCGCAGAAATCGGTTTCGATCGCGGGGTGGGCAAAGATGCGATCGAAGTTGTCGATGGCCAACACCAGCGGCGTGGCATCGGGTTTGAGCAAATATTTTTCGAAATAATCGCTGCTGTTGTCGTTGGCGCCAAAGATGTCGTCCCAATACTCCTCCTTGCGCACCCGCACGCCCAACTCTTTGCCCACCGAGGCGCAAAACCACTGCATGAACAGCTCGGGGTCGGCAAAAAACTTTTGATCGGTGCCCTCCAGGTTGAGAGACGCTGTGCGATAGCCCTTGCCGCTGGCATAGGCCAGCAGGCGGGCGGTGAGGCTGGATTTGCCAAATCCCTTGGGGCTCTTGATCCGGATCAGGGCCCCGGGTTTGTCCAGCTCGGCGGTGCATCGGGCCTCATCGGCGGGGTGAATGTAAAAGGCGGAATCGTGCCGCACCGGGCCTTCCGGGATCTCCAGCGCCGCCGACTGGGCGGGGTCAAGTAATGGGTTGGCGCGGGCGGGGGCCGGTGGCGCGCCAGACGGCACAGAGCTCTTAGCCCTCCCCGGCCGCTCCGCCAACTTCTTAGCCACCTCCCGAATCCCTTTGGCTACGGAGAGAAAGGCCTTGTCTTGGTTGCTCCACTCTGTTACCGGCTTCGAATTGTCAGGCAGGGCCTGGAGTTTCGCCAAAGGTGTGGTGTTCCAATCGGCCGGCCTGAGGATCACCGGGATCACACAAGCCTCGCCGTTCTCGTGGCGTTCCAGGGCGCGGCTCAGCTCCTTATCGTTGCAATAGGGAGAGGCCAGAAATCCAGCGCTTACTAGGCAAAGGATAATGTCAGCAGCTTCCAGATTTTCGTCAATGGCCCCGGCCCACTCCAGGCCGGCACTAATCTTGCGGTCGTGCCAGAGATCGATCACGCCCTCCCTCTGCAGGGAGGCCAGATGGTCGCCCAACTTCTCACGCAGAGTCTCGTCTTTATGGGAATAGGAAATGAACAAGCGGATGGGCGACTCTGCGGACATGAGGTGGATCCGGTTGTTTCCATTGTGCGGCGATTGGCTTCGCGCGGGAGAAGCTGTTGCGAAGCGCCACCAGCCATAGGGTTGGCGGCTGACCAGCGAGAGCACCTTCGCAACACTGCGCCGCAGGGAATGGGAGCGGCGGATCGCGGCGCTGGGCAAGAGCTTGCGGGGCAGCCTGGGGCCACAGATCTGCAGCGTCTGGCTGTGCTCCTGCTGAGAAACCTTCGGCTAGGATTTGATGGAGCGTGGCGACCGGGATGGGTTTTCGGATGCCGATCTGCTGGTGATTCCGGTGCCAACCAGACCGCAGGAAAAGCACTCTGTATGAGGAAGGCGTCCTAGCTGAAGGTGGTGCGCCGGGAGCCAGCCAGTGGCGTCCAGGCACAATGGGGCGCCCAGGCACAATGGAAGGTTCAAAAGTAGCTTCCTTGCCCCGGCTGGATGGAATGAGCGATGAGCCACTATTCCGACGCGGAACTGGAGACGCTGCTCGGTGATACGGAATCCGACCAGGTGGAGCGGAAGAAGACCTGGGCTGGCAGCGCCAGCACCAAAGGGCGAGAGGCTGTCTGCGCATTTGCCAATGATCTGCCGAACCATGGCAGACCCGGGGTGTTGTTTGTTGGAGCGAACAATGACGGCACCCCATCCCAGGAGGTGATTGACGATCAGCTATTGCAGACCCTGTCGGACATCAAGACAGATGGAAAGATCGTTCCTCCACCCACGCTGACGGTTGAAAAAAGAAAACTCAAGGGGGCCGAGATGGCTGTGCTGACGGTCTGGCCTGCGGATTCACCCCCCGTTCGCTTTGAAGGAAGAATCTGGATTCGGGTGGGGCCTCGGCGCGGTTTGGCCACCGCCCAAGATGAGCGCATCCTCAACGAAAAACGCCGCTTCCGCGATCAGCCTTTCGATGCCAGGCCCTGCGTCGGAGCCGAATGGAAGGATTTGGACCTGGCCTGGTACAGGGAAACGTATTTGCCGATGGCCGTGGCGCCAGACGTGCTGGAGGCCAACCAGCGCTCCCTGGAGGAGCAGCTGGCCAGCACCCGCATGATCCTCACTCCGGCAGAACCCACACCCACCCATCTCGGCGTGCTCACCCTTTGCAACCATCCTCGCGATTTCCTGCCCTGCGCCTACGTGCAATTTTTGAAATTAGCTGGCCCCAGCCTGGCTGATGATCCGCTTGATGCCGAGGATTTTGAGGGGCGCCTGGTGGATGTGATCAGGCAGGTGGAGGAAAAACTAGACTCTCACAACCGCACGGAGGTGGACTTCAAGAGCAGCTCCAGCGAGAGGCGCACCCAGCTGTATCCGCTGGTGGCGATACAGCAGTTGTTTCGCAATGCGGTGATGCATCGCACCTATGAGCACACCAATGGGCCGATTCGGATCACCTGGTATGCAGATCGGCTTGAGATCTTCAGCCCCGGCGGTCCCGTGGGCATCGTGACGGCAGACACCTTCGGGCTGCCAGGGTTCACCGACTATCGCAATCCCAATTTGGCGGGATTTCTACGAGAAACAGGATTTGCGCAACGGTTTGGCGCCGGAATCGCCACGGCTCGGCGTGAATGCGAGCGCAATGGCAATCCCTTGCCGGAATTTATGGTCACCGACATGGCCATCGGGGTGACATTGCGGCCACCGAAGGCGATGGTAGAGCCATGATGAAAACTCTGGCATTTTTCAACAATAAAGGTGGCGTGGGCAAAACCACACTCGTCTACCACCTGGCCTGGATGTTTGCGGAGTTGGGCTTAAATGTGGTAGCGGCTGACTTGGACCCTCAGGCCAACCTCAGCAGCATGTTTCTCGATGAAGACACGCTGGAGGAGATCTGGACAGAACCGCAAACACCAAGAACGGTGGTGGGCAGCTTGACACCCCTGGTCGACGGAACGGGCGATGTATCCACGCCCTGGATTGCCGAAGTTGCCCCTGGCATTGGCCTTGTGGTGGGCGATCTGGCTCTCTCGTCACGGGTGGAGGATGAGTTGTCCTCCCGATGGTCCGACTGTTTGGAACGCAAGCCCATTGCCTTCCGAGTGATTACGGCGTTTTGGCGCTTGTTGGCCAAGGCCGCCGCAGAGCGGCAGGCCGATGTGGTGCTCATCGACGTGGCGCCCAGCCTGGGCGCTTTGAACCGTGCCGCCTTGATCGCCGCCAGCCATGTGGTGATTCCGCTGGTGCCGGATCTCTATTCGATCCAGGGTCTGAAAAATCTGGGCCCCAGACTGCGCGGTTGGCGTGAGGGCTGGCAGGAGCGGCTAGGGCGGGTGCCAGAGACGTTGCTGGGCGAATCACTCCCCAGCGGCGCGATGCAACCGGTGGGCTACGTCGTGCTCCAACACGCGGTGCGGCTGGATCGGCCGGTGAAAGCCTACCAGCGCTGGCTGGATCGGGTGCCCGCCGTCTATGCCAGTGCCGTGTTGAACCAGCCAGAGGAGCCACATCCTGCAACCCCGAACGACGACCCCCACTGCCTGGCGCAACTCAGGCACTACCGAAGCCTGATGCCCTTGGCCCAGGAAGCGCGAAAGCCCATGTTTCATCTCACACCCGCCGATGGGGCCCTTGGGGGCCATCTGAAGGCTGCCCAGGATTGTCGGAGGGAGTTTCGGGGCTTGGCCAGGGAATTGGCCGGGCGGTGCGGGCTGCCTTTGCCTTGAGCCCCTCGACGCTCCGTGATCCAGCGCCGTTTCCAGAGCACCTGCCCCAGCGCCTACCTCACCTGCCGCAGCACCCCCAACGCCCGCTCCGCCAAGT
>JBIIJA010000117.1:0-6446 GCA_044234195.1 Cyanobium sp.
ACCCCCCACGAGGGCTGCGCACCCCACGCCCCCCAGAGCCCCCTCGATGGTCTTGCCGGGGGAAATGGGGGAGAGGGGGCGGCTCCCCCAACGGCGTCCAATGCCATAGGAGCCGATGTCGGTGGCGACGATCAGCGCTACGGCCAGGAGGGTGAGGGCGAGCCCTGAGGTCCATGGCCACCCCAGTCCAGCGATCGTGCCGGAGAGCTTCGGGGCAAGGGCTGGATCGACGATGGTCCGGAGCTTGATCCAATGGCTTGGAAGGAAGCCCAGGTAAAACAGGCCAAAAATCGAGGCGGCGATATCGGCGATGGTGCCCGTCACCGGTTGCAGCAGCAACCATCCGCAAATCACCGCCCCCGAGGCGGGGAGCACCGCCGCCGCCACATCCCCCACCCCTTCCCCCCCCGGCCAGCTGCTCGATGCGGCGGCCATGGTGGAGGCCAGCAGAAGCTGAACCGCCACCAATGTGGTGCGCACCGCGGGCCGGATGCCTTTGAAGCGGGCCATGCGGAAAAACTCCAGCAGCCCCAAGTGCACGATCACGCCCACCGCCACGGTGAACCACCAGCCCCCCAGCAGGATGAAGGCTGCGCCCAGTCCTCCTGCGGCCCATCCACTGGCCAGGCGAGCCAAGGAGGTGCTGGTGCGAGGTTTCGGGATCAAGACAGGGGGCATGGGCAAGACCAGAACCAGCTCATCGTTCCGCGGCGATCACAAACAGGGGTTCGGCTGCCGCGAGCCTGGCTTGGCTCCCGCGCCGTTGCATGCGGTGCACCGTGGCCTGAATCACCTGCACGTCTCGGGCCTCCAGCCGGTCCAGCCTGTCAGTGGCGTCCACCAATCCTTCCAAACTCACGGTGCTGATCACCAGACGGCCGCAGGGTTGGAGGGCCTCCCAAACCGCCATGAGCGTATCCCCGAGGGGTCTGCCCACCTCAAGCAGCACCCGATCCGGATGGGACGGCAGTCGATCCAAATCATCGGGGGCCATGCCGGAGTGGATGTGGAGGTTGCTGATGCCAAACCGCAGCCGGTTGCGCTCCAACAGCTCGATCGCATCCGGATCGCGCTCCAGAGTGTGCACCTCTCCCGCGGGCATCAACCGGGCAATTTCCAGGGCAAGGGCGCCGGTGCCTCCGCCCACATCCCACACCAGAGAATCTGGACTCGGGCGCAGGTGCGCCAGCAAGATCACCCGCAGCTCCATGGGGGTGGGGCTGAATCCCGGGGCATCCTGAAAGGCCCCGTCTGGCAGACCCGGAGTGACGAAATCCCAGTGAAAGGAGCTTGGCTGGCTCACGGGCAATGGTCACCTTCCGGCCCTTGGGTGTGCGGCCACGACTTTCACCGTACCAGTGATCTGCCCGCCCCACAGGTCGGGCAGGCTCTCTAGCCAGTGGGCCCGCTCTTCATCGATGCGCTCCCCAGGCACCAGGAGGGGGATTCCCGGCGGGTAGGGCACCAGGGGTTCGGCTGCGATCCGGCCCACCGCTTCCCCCAGGGGGATCCAAGAGCCGGGGGAGCGCCAGGCCTGGCCGATCGGCATCGCCAGTTGGCTCACCAAAGGGAGGGGGGGTGGCGGCAGCGGCGGCAGCGGCTCACCCCCGAGGTCCTGCCGCAACCGGAGAAGCGTGGGAGGCAACACCTTTTCAAGGGAGCGCGGCGGAGCGAGCCCCAGGCAAAACAGGAGGGTGGCTGGTTCCGGGAGCTCTGCCACCACCCCACGCTCCAGCAGCCAGGCATCGGCCCTCAGGCCATTGACGCCAAAGGCGCCGCAGTGCAGTAGCAGCCGCAGGGGGTCGTTGGTCGCCACCAGTGGCAGACCGGCCTGGGAGAGGGACCGGGCCAGCTGACGGGCCCGCTGTTCTGCCCGTGCCCGCAGGGCCTGGCCCTGCGCTGACTGCAGCTGTTCCAGGGCCGTTGCCGTGGCGGCGAGCAGCAGGGCGCTGGGGCTGGAGGTTTGCAACCAGAGCAGGCTCCTCTCCAGGGCCTCTGTCTCCACCCGTTCCCCTTGGCTGAGCAGGGCCGCTCCCTGGGCCAATCCTCCCCCCACCTTCTGCGGGGAGAGCACCACCAGGTCGGCCCCAGCCGCGAGAGCCTCGCCCCTGCCGTGGGCCTGGTCCACCAGCACTGGAACGCCCCGCCCATGGGCCAGGGCCACCAGGGGATGGAGATCGGCGCTGAGCCCTTGGTAGGTGGGATCCAGGAGTGCGAGTGCGGCCACAGGCCCCTGGGCCAGGGCCATGAAGAGGATCTGCTCTAGCTGCGCCGGGGGGAGGGGCTTCCAGAGCCCAGTGGCGGGATCAAAGGGAGGTGTGTAAAAGAGTGGCTCGATTCCACCCAGCACGCAGGCATGGAGGAGGCTGCGGTGAAGATTGCGGGGCAGGAGCACGCGGGAGCCTGGTGGGGCGAGCGCCAGCAGAGCCGCCTGGAGCAGGCCGGAGGCCCCATTCACCCCGAACCAGCAGGCCGTTGCCCCCATCGCCAACGCGCAGCGCCGTTGCGCCTCGGCCACGGCCCCCTCTTTGACCAATGGCCCCCCCCAAGACGGCAGTTCCGGCAGATCCCAGGAGCCTGGTGCCCGCCGCAGAAGTCTCCTGAGGCCCGCCGGCAGGGCCCGACCTTGACCATGGGCGGGAAGGTGAAGGGGGAGACGTTCCTCGGCCTCCAGGAGGGCGAGGAGGGCACGGCTGGGCCGGACGCCTTTGGCGGATAGGCCCATGACGGCAAGAAGAGCTTTCTAAAGTTTGCCCAGCCGATCGTGGATCCCTGACCTCCTCTTCTGTGCTCCCCGGCCCTCAGACATCCGCTGCCCTTCCGCTCGCAGACGCCGATCTGCGCTACGAGCCCGATCGCCACCTCCGCTGGCTTCTCCTGCGGCCCTGGATCCTGGTAAGCCGAGTGGTGGTGGTGATCTTCACCTTGGGGCGCTTAGCGCTGGAGATCGTCGCCCAGGGCAACAGTTCCGATCCGAAAACGCAGAAACGGCTCGCCCAACGCATCCTCAACAGCTTGACGGCCCTTGGGCCCTGTTTCATCAAGGTGGGCCAGGCCCTCTCCACCCGGCCCGATCTGGTGCGACGCGACTGGCTGGAAGAGCTCACCCGGCTGCAAGACGATCTTCCCCCGTTCCCCAGTGACCTGGCCCGGCAGACCATTGCGGCTGAATTGGGGGCTGACGTGGGTGAGCTCTTTGATGAGTTTCCCAGTTATCCAATGGCGGCCGCCAGTCTTGGTCAGGTGTATCGGGCACGAATGAAGGATGGCCGTTGGGTGGCTGTGAAAGTGCAGCGACCGAATCTGCCGATGATCCTCAGGCGTGATTTGGCGATCATTCGTGGGTTGGGTGTGTGTACTGCCCCCTTTCTTCCCCTCAACTTAGGCTTTGGCTTGGGGACGATCATCGATGAGTTTGGACGTAGCTTATTCGATGAGATTGATTATCGTAAAGAGGCGGATAATGCTGAGTATTTTGCCAGTCTTTTTGTTGACCATCCTGAGGTGACGATTCCTGAGGTGGAGCGAAACCTGTCCAGCAGGCGAGTTCTCACCACAACCTGGATCAATGGGGTGAAGATGGCCAATCGCAGGGAGTTGGAAGCTCACCACCTTGACCCAGCAGCTCTCATCCGCACGGGGGTCATATCCGGGTTGAAACAACTGCTGGAATTTGGTTATTTTCATGCCGATCCCCATCCAGGCAACCTTTTTGCTCTGCCTGGAATCACCGACGGAATGGGTCATATGGCCTATGTTGACTTTGGCATGATGGATGCCTTGAGTGAGAAAGATAGGCTCACCCTCACTGGTGCTGTTGTGCACTTGATTAATCGCGACTTCAAAGGGCTGGCAAAGGATTTTCAAGCGCTTGGCTTTCTCCATCCTCAGGCTGATCTGGGGCCCATTGTTCCTGCTCTTGAAAAGGTGCTTGGGGACGCCATTGGTAAAAATGTTGGCAGCTTTAACTTCAAGTCAATCACGGACCGTTTCTCAGAATTGATGTATGACTACCCATTCCGCGTACCAGCTCGCTTCGCCCTGATTATTAGGGCCGTTGTCAGTCAAGAAGGTTTGGCCTTGCGTTTAGATCCAGACTTTCGCATTCTTCAAGTCGCCTATCCCTATGTTGCCCGACGCTTGCTTGCTGGAGATACAGCTGAAATGCGAGAGAAGTTGATGGAGGTAATTTTTGATGAGAATGGAAGGCTGCGTCTGGAACGCCTGTCCAATCTCCTGAGTGTCGTTGAATCTGATCTGCCGGGAGGTGAGGCTCTTTTCCCTGTCGCTCGCGACGGACTTCGTTTGCTGTTTGGGCCAGAAGGCAGCAGTCTAAGACAGCGCTTTCTTTTGAGCCTAGTGGCTGAAAATCAGCTTCATACGGATGATTTGCGGGCTCTTATTTCACTCATCGGTCAGCATTTCTCCCTGGGAAAAATTGCTGCAGGGATGTTGAATCGCTTGAATCCCCTGGCTGCCTGAGAACGTTCAGTCGAGAGATTTCTCGATCAAAAAAGCAGCTAGGTTTGAAAGTGATCTCCCCTCTTCGTCACTTCTGCTTTTTAAGTTTAGGTAGATATTGTGTGGCACTGTGATGGTCACTCTCACTGGCTTTTTAAAGATGTTGGGGTAACTCATTGGTTGTTCCATCCCTCTTGCTTCATAGGTGGCTTTACGATTTAACCAGTCTTGCCGTTGGATTCCAACGTTTGCACCCCTGCGGTGGGCTGAGATTGCGCTGAACTGACGCGATTGCGTCATCATGACTTTCGCCCCGTCGCTCCCTGAAGCTGCTTCGGGGCTCTAGGGTTCCGCCATGGTCTGTCATTCCCTTGTGGTTGCTCTTCTTCGCCCCGTTCTGATCAGTGCCCCCGTGGATCTTTTGGAGGCTGTTGATGCCGCCGGCAGCGGGGATTACGGCGATTTGGATGCGGCTGAGATCCTCTTGGAATTTGCCACTCTCACCCAGCCCCCCTACCTCCTGGCGGGTGTCGGCCTGGCGATTGGCATCCTCTGCGGCCTTACGTTCAGCAAGCTCGTGCAACAACGATTGGATGACTGGAAGCAGGATCGGCTTCCCCTGCTGCCGTTGGCTCGTCTGCAGACCGTCCTCCCCTGGATGGGGTTGCTGCTGGGGATCACTCTTTTCATCGGTGGCAGCTTGCAGGTGTTCGGCTTTGCCCCTGGAGCTGCTGTGCTGCTGGCTTTCCTCTTATCCCTGGCCACTGGAGGTGCCCTATGGGTTCAACTGGCTCGCCTCATGCAACAGGTTCAGGATGGCAATTTCAAAGCCGTAGACTTTGATAATTTCGATGAATTCTTCTAGCACCTCACTCGATCAATGGAACCCTCAGGGACTCACCGCGGGGGCTGGATTTGGAAAGAGAGTGGGGAGACGCCTTGGCACCTTTCCTCCGGAAGGATCAGGAGTTGGCCGAGTGACCATGTTGACGAGTTCAGTTTCCACCAAGTAGCGATTGCCGAGATAGTTCACTTGAATTGATCTGGTGATCTCTACCTGCTCAACAGTGCCCTGATCAGCCGTTGGTGTCACGATGGTGACCCCGAAGGGAGTTTGTTGGGCTGCACGCCAGCGTGGATCGAGAGTCAAAATGCCGTTCTCGATCTTGAGCTTGCCTGGTGGGATGTCATAGAGAAATTGTTTGAAGGGAAAGATTTGTATGTTTCGAACCCCTCCGAATTTGACATTCACATCCGAGCGATCAGGCAGCTGGCGGAAATAGATGGTGCTGATGTCCTGGGATTGGAGGACGACATTTTGCCCCTTGTTGTCGACGAACAAAAATTCATTCGTGTCTTTATTGAAGGATTTAATCGATACAATTCCTGTGTAGTTTGTGCCGTAGAGATTCTGCACTCTTAGGGAGTACCAGCCGATCTCCAGGGCGCGATTCAGATCGACATCAACAGGAGCCGCCTTGGCAATTTCGCTGCCCAAGAGCCCTGGTCCCAAGAGCAAAGTGAGTGAGAGTATGAGGCGGTTTGCCTGAATCCTAAAGATTTTTGCTGTCAACTTGCGTTGACTCAGGGATCGAATCCGCCCCATGGTTGCAGATGGTTGAGATAGCAGCGTTCGATTTATTCTCTGCGATATTCTTGTTGAAATCCTTGCATGGATTTCTGCTGGAGTTGTTGTTGACACTGCTGCTGACATTGAACACTTGCTAGTTTCAGTCAAGCTGCTGGGGTCGCTTCCGTCAAGCGTTCTGTGGCTTTGTTTGCTTTAGCAAGTTGATTTGGTAGAGCACATCCTGCAAGGCATCTTCTGCTGAGACTGCTGAGAAGCGTTGCGGCGTGGGGGCCTGGCAGCAGCAAGCAAGAGGGGTAAGGATGGTGCTGGGCCGAGGATGGCAAAACTGCACTACGCTCAAGCGTTCCTCTGATGGGCCTTCCGGTGAGTGCACCCGGTGCCAGCCACTGGGAAA
>JBIIJA010000274.1:0-3867 GCA_044234195.1 Cyanobium sp.
TTGGCGCCATCGTCCTTGCCCGTAGGGATGTGTTTGCCAGTGATGTGATCACCGGACAACCGGCTGATCAGGGCCTCATCGAAAAGGCTCGAACTCCCCTTTTAATCGATCGAAGCAAGCAGCCCACCGCCCCTTAGACCTGCTGGCCAAACCCACCGCCCCTCCAACATGGATCTGACAGCCCCCGTTCCCCTACAAGCCTTTCTCACCCTTGCGGCTCTCCTGTTCTGTATTGGTGTATGGGGTTTGATCAACAGCCGCAATGCCGTCAGAGTATTGATGAGCATTGAGCTCATGCTCAATGCGGTGAACATCAATCTCATGGCCTTCTCCAACTACGTGGATGGAGAGCTCATCAGAGGTCAGGTTTTTGCGATCTTCGTGATCACTGTTGCCGCTGCAGAAGCGGCAGTTGGTCTAGCGATCCTCCTCTCTCTCTATCGCAACAGAGAGACGGTGGATATGGAACGGTTTAATCTTCTGCGCTGGTAACCCTCGCCCATGCGCCTTCAACGGGTCTGGCTGATCATTCGGCAGGACAGCCAGGCCGCCCGCAGGGAGGCCAACCTCTGTGTGAAAGAGCTCAAGGAGGCTGGGGTCGCTGTGACCGTTGCTGAAAGCGGTCTCTCCAGCAACCCTTTTCCAGGTCTGCTTGCGACCGAACCTGAACTGCCTGACCTGGCCGTTGTCTTGGGAGGGGATGGCACCGTTTTGGGGGCGGCCCGTCACCTCGCTCCTCTGAAGGTACCGATTCTTTGTTTCAATGTGGGCGGCAACCTCGGCTTCCTCACCCATGAGCGTCGTCTGCTCAGGGGCAGCCGAGAGGAGGGCACAACCAACCTCTGGAAGCGTTTGCGGGATGATCATTTTGCCCTGGAGCGCCGGATGATGCTTTCGGCTTCTGTGAATCCAGGTGATGGGGTGATGGATCCTCCCCACTCTGCCCTCAATGATTTTTATCTCAGGCCCTTCCTGGATGAACTCTCCCCCACCTGTTTGCTGGAGTTGGACATTGATGGGGAGGTAGTGGATCAATACCGGGGTGACGGACTGATCATCGCCACCCCCACCGGCTCCACGGGCTACGCCATGGCAGCAGGTGGGCCGATTCTCCATCCTGGGATTGAAGCCATCGTGATCAATCCCATCTGTCCGATGAGCCTCTCCAGCCGCGCCATTGTTGTGCCTCCCCGATCCCGGCTCACCGTTTGGCCCCTCGGGGAAAGTTCCCGACGTGTGCGGTTGTGGAAAGATGGCGTGCACGCCACCGTGCTCGAGCCCGGAGATCGCTGCGTCGTGCAGCGCAGCGAGTGTGATGCCCTAATGGTGGTGTTGAACCAAAGCCCCTCCTACTACCGCACCCTCACCCACAAGCTGCATTGGGCGGGCAGTCTCACCAGCGCCCTTCCCTCCCCGAATTAGCCCTCCCTCCTTTTCCCTTCTCCCGCATGGCCTTGGAGATTGAGCGTCGGTTCCTGGTCACCGGCACCGCCTGGAAGGCCCATGTGGGCTGGGAGGCGGAGCTGAGTCAGGGCTATCTCCTGAGTCGGGACGACGGACTGACGGTGCGAGTGCGCTTGCAACAGCAGAGGAATCGAGAGCCTCAGGCTTGGCTCACGATCAAGGCTGTGCCTGGCTCTGGTGCTCCAGCCCATGCACGCCTGGAATATGAATACCCCATTCCCATTGCGGATGCCCAATCCATCTTGGATCTCGCTCCCTGTCGCCTGGAAAAACAACGCCATGGGTTGCTGCTTCCCGGAGGAGATTGGATTCTCGACGTCTTTACTGGAGAGAATGCGCCCCTAGTGATTGCGGAAGTAGAACTCAAACACCCTGAAGATCACCTCCAGATTCCTCCCTGGTGTTGGAAGGAGATCACGGGATGGCATCAGCTGAGCAATGCATCGCTCTGCTTCAAACCTCTCCAGCAATGGGATAAAGAGAAGATCGAAGCACTTTGGCAAGGCCAGGCCAGCTGAATCAGCCAACCCCAAAGACTTAATTCTGAACGGGTGTGGAAGGCAGGGTGCAGCAGTTGAAGCCATCACGGCAGATCTTGCCGTTGTCCATCGCCCAATTGATCAGGGCAACACGATTCTTGGCCCCTGTTTTGGCAAAGATATTGCTCACGTGATTGTCAACGGTCCGCTTACTAATCATTAATTGAGTAGCAATTTCTTGATTGGTCAGGCCTGTTGCCACCAATTCAATGATTTCCAGCTCGCGCTCTGAGAGGTCTGCCCTGCTCGTCTCGAAGCCCTGAGGCATGGGCTGTTCACGAGTATTGCTGTCAGGCATGCAAACCATTCCAGTGGCGTCATCCTAGGGAGGATCATGGGGCATGATGTCGCTGATTCGAGCTGTTTCTGTGAAGCTTGCTCAAGCTCTGGCATCTGGTCAGTTCACCATCACGGCTGAGGTGACCCCTCCCCGGGGAGGAGATGTGAGCCGCACGCTTGAGGCTGCCTCTGCCCTTAAGGGTCTTGTCCATGCGGTGAATGTGACGGACGGCAGCAGGGCCGTGATGCGGATGAGCAGCCTGGCCGTCTGCCGCCTTCTGGCGGATCACGGCATTGAGCCTGTGTTGCAGCTCACCTGCCGCGACCGCAATCGCATTGCTCTCCAAGCGGAACTTCTCGGCGCCCATGCCTTGGGCATTCCCAATGTGCTCTGTCTCACCGGTGATCCCGTTCGTGCGGGGGATCAGCCCGATGCCCGGCCGGTGAATGAGTTGGAGTCGGTCCGTTTGTTGAAGCTGGCGACCAGTCTCAATGCGGGAACAGATCCTTTGGGGGGGGCTTTGCCCGATGGGGGCATTGATTTGCTTTGTGGAGCAGCCGCAGATCCCCACTCGCCCAGTTGGAGTGGGCTGGCCCGTCGGGTGCGCAAGAAATGGGAGGCTGGAGCACGCTTCATGCAAACGCAGATGGTGATGGAACCCGATGCCCTCAAGCGTTTCGTGGATGAGATCACCGGCCCACTGGGGTTGCCAGTCTTGGCAGGGGTGTTTCTCCTCAAATCAGCCCGTAATGCCATGTTTATCAACCGGGTTGTTCCGGGAGTGGCCATTCCACAGCACTTGATTGACCGCTTGGCCGCTGCTTCAGACCCTGCCGCTGAGGGGATTGCCATCGCCGCGGAGCAGGTGAAAAGTTACGCAACCATTAGCCAAGGGGTTCATCTCATGGCAGTGAAGGCTGAAGAGCGCATCCCTGAGATCCTCAGGCAAGCTGAAATAGCCCCAATGTAGGGATCACTCCTCAGCTCAAAACCATCGGCCAAAACTATTGAAATCAGCTTGCTTTGAGGGCGAAGTTGGTTCCCAACAATTCCGCAAGAGCTTTTTGTTGAGGTGATGGGGAGATCTTGTCCTGACGACGTACATCCGTGATCAACCAATCAAGAGCGGCCTCTTGCAGGTCGAAGTGATCCCCATTCCGATCCACGCAGTACCGACCATAAACGAGTTTTTCAACAAGATTAACCCCTGGCCCTATACGCGAATAATCAAAGATGATCGAATTGTCAATCGTCGCTCCTTCGCAAATGTGACAACTGGGACCAATCATTGCAGGTCCAATAATCGTTGCACCATCTTCAATTTTTGTCATGCCACCCACGTAGACGGGGCCTTTGACATTAATTTTGTCCCAATTGGCTGCAACATTAAGGCCGGTGAAGATACCTGGCTTAACCTCTATGCCGGGTACCTGTACTTGGCGCACTTCTCCTTGGAGAACGCTACGAATTGCCTGCCAGTAATCCGGTACTTTTCCAATGTCTACCCATTCAAATTCCATTGGCAAGGCATAAAAGGCAGCCCCTGCTCCTACGAGTCTGGGAAACAAATCAGAACCGATGTCA
>JBIIJA010000410.1:0-2560 GCA_044234195.1 Cyanobium sp.
AAGTCTAAGACTTGGGGTTCAAAAATATAGATACCTGTGTTGATCATGTCGCTGGCCGCTTCGTCAATGTCGGGCTTTTCCTGGAAGGAGAGCACACGGCCATCATCATCTGTCACCACAACCCCGTAGCTGCTCACCAGCTCACGAGGCACCCGCTTGGTGATCAAGCTGGCCATGGCCCCCTTGGCTTTGTGGCGTCTAACGGCTTCAGTGAGATCCAGATCAATCAAGGCATCGCCACAGAGGACGATGAACGTATCGTCAAAAAAGGCCTGAAAATCTTGTATCCGCTTGATGCCTCCCGCAGAACCCATGGCATCACCAATGAGCTCACCATCTTCAATCCGACCCTCGAAGCTATAAGCGATTTGCACGCCGAATCTCTGGCCATCACGGAAATAGTTTTCAATCTCTTCGGCTAGATGTGAAACATTGACCATGATCTGGTCGAAGCCATGCTCTTTTAGCAGCTCCAACAGAAACTCCATCACTGGTTTCTGCAGGATCGGAATCATTGGCTTTGGGGTGGTGTGGGTAATCGGACGCACCCGGGTACCCTTGCCAGCCGCGAGAATCATCGCCTTCATTCGCAGGCGTTTTTCAAAAGAATCCACCCACTTTACGGCCCATCTCAAGCTGCGATCACTCCCGGAGCCGGCAGGGAAGCTGACCCCTCAGCCCGATCCCCCAGATCTCTCTGCTCCACCACCGCCAGCAGGCGACGCAGGCTCAGGGGGCCAAACAGCCCTCCCTGCTGCTGCAGCTCCACCTTTCCCTGGGAACTCAGGAACAACAGAGCCCAGAACACCCCCACCCGATCCCGATCCAGATCCTCCTCTGGGGCGGATTCGCTCCAGGCCCCCCAGGCCCCCACGAGGTCATCGAAGTTCAGCCAGGAATGGCCATCCCCTGGCCATGAGGTCTGGATGAAGCGATTGAGGGCCGCTGTGGTTTCTGGGAGCTTTTCCCGATGGGCGAGGGCCGCCACCTGGGCAATGGCCATGCGTTCGCTGTAGCGCTTCCCCCCCCGTTGCCGCGGGCGCCTCTCCTCCTGTTCCAGTCGTTCGGCAATGTCCTCGAGCTGGCGGATCAATTCACCAAGGCTCACCGGCCGCTGCAGGGGCGGAGGGGCAACGGGGCGTCTCAGGAGCTGGCGTTCTGGACGCAGGGGAAGGAGGGCCTGGACATCCTGATCCGGATCCAGATCCAACGACTCCCCGAAGAGCGGGTCTTCGCACTCGGGCTCAGGGGGGGTATTGGTTTTCTCGAGCAGCTCCGCCTTCAACCCCACCAACACTGAGGCGGCCAAGAAGGCCTCGCTGCTCTCTGCCAGATCTTTCTCAAACCTTGCGCTTTGGGCGAGGGCCAGGGTTGGAGCGGCGATGCGCTGGTGGAGCAGATCAAGGAACCCATCAATCACGGCGATCACATCCACATCCCAGGGATCGATCTCGCCCCGCTCCGCCGCGCCCTGCAACATCCGGATCGCCATGCGGGCCCCCGCTTCGGCCACAGCCACCCGTCCTATCAGCATTGGGACTCACGGTAACGATCCCTTGAGCAACAAACCAGGGGGATGGGGGCATGCGCCCTGGAAGTTGTTCAAACCTGGGAGAGAGCCTCAGGCATTCCCGGGGGGGGCTGTGCTTTCCCCTGCTGCGGGCAGGAGGCCCAACTGGGCATCCACCGTGGCCCGGTAGCGCTGCAAATCATTCTCAAGCTCCTGAATCCGCACCCGCTGGGCGTCCTGGTCCCCTTCGTTTTGAAGGGTTTCCACCTTGCGAACCACCCCACTCCAAACCGCGTAGATCCAGGCTGCCGTCGCACCCAGCCCCCCAACCAGGAGAAGGAGGGCCGCCAGAGGAAACGTGAAACTCACCCCCGGGAGAAGGCGCACTGTGGTTGCCGTGGTGTTTTCCAGCGTGAACATCACCATGGCTAGGCCGAAGCTGAAGATCAGCAGGAAATTGAGCTGACGCATCTGCGGAGGCAGTAGGGAGTGCTACCGGCTTAGGGGGTGGGGAGCAAGGTTGTCAATGGAGGCGACTTGAAAGCCACCGCAGGCAGCCCAGGGGCAGCAGGCAGAGATCGAAACACTCCTTTCAGGGGTAGGGGCCCGATCTTGGCGAGAGCGACACTTTCTTGCCGAACCAGAGACTCAATGGATGCCCGATAGCTATCGGTCATGATGCGTGGGTAGAGACCAATGCCAATAATGGGAATCAGGAGGCAGGAGATGACATAAATTTCGCGTGGCTCCGCATCAATTAGCTTCGTGTGAGAGGCGAGCTCGGCATTCTCTTTTCCGAAAAAGATTTCCCGTAGCATGGAAAGGAGATAGATCGGGGTCAGGATCACGCCAATCGCCGCCAGAGTGGCGATGATGATGCGGAAGCCCAGGCTGTAAGCCTCACTGGTGGCAAAACCCACAAACACCATTAATTCAGAAACAAACCCACTCATCCCTGGCAAGGCAAGGGATGCGAGAGAGCAGACAGTCCAAAGTGCGAACATCTTTCTCATTTTTTGGCCCACTCCCCCCATTTCGTCCAATTGGAGG
>JBIIJA010000119.1:0-6436 GCA_044234195.1 Cyanobium sp.
CCGACGTTCCCGTTTCCCGGATCCGCAATTTCTGCATCATTGCCCATATCGACCATGGCAAATCGACCCTGGCCGATCGCCTGTTGCAAGACACCGGAACAGTGGCCGAGCGGGATATGCAGGAGCAGTTTCTTGACAACATGGAGCTGGAAAGAGAGCGGGGAATCACGATCAAGCTTCAAGCCGCCCGGATGGAATACAAGGCGGCAGATGGCCAGACCTACATCCTCAACTTGATTGATACGCCCGGACACGTTGATTTCTCCTATGAAGTGAGCCGCTCGCTCCAGGCCTGCGAGGGAGCCCTGTTGGTGGTGGATGCCAGCCAGGGAGTGGAGGCCCAAACCCTGGCCAATGTGTATCTGGCGCTGGAAAACGATCTGGAGATCATTCCGGTGCTCAACAAAATTGATCTGCCCGGGGCCGATCCAGAGCGCATCCGTGAGGAGATCGAGGCGATCATTGGACTGGACTGCTCTGGTGCCATCCCCTGTTCGGCGAAAACGGGATTGGGGGTGCAGGAGATTTTGCAAGCGGTGGTGGAGCGGGTGCCCCCGCCCCCGGATCGGGTGGAGGAGCCTTTGCGCGCCTTGATTTTCGATTCCTATTACGACCCCTATCGGGGCGTGATCGTGTATTTCCGCGTGATGAGCGGCACGATCCGCAAAAAAGACAAGGTGCTGCTGATGGCCAGCGGCAAGAGCTACGAACTGGATGAGGTGGGGGTGATGGCCCCCGACCAACGGCAAGTGGAGAGCCTCCACGCGGGGGAGGTGGGCTACCTGGCGGCTTCGATCAAAGCGGTGGCCGATGCGCGGGTGGGCGACACCATCACCCTGCTGACCGCCCCGGCTGCCGAACCCCTGCCGGGCTACACGGAGGCCAAGCCCATGGTGTTTTGCGGCCTCTTCCCCACCGACGCCGATCAATACCCCGATTTGCGGGAAGCACTCGACAAGCTGCGCCTCTCCGATGCGGCTCTGCAATACGAACCTGAAACCAGTAGCGCCATGGGCTTTGGCTTCCGCTGCGGCTTTCTGGGCTTGCTGCACATGGAAATCGTGCAGGAGCGATTGGAGCGGGAGTACGACCTCGATCTCATTGTGACGGCACCCTCGGTGGTGTACAAGGTGAACATGCTGGATGGCGGCACAGTGATGGTGGACAATCCGGCCACACTTCCCGATCCCCAGAAGAGAGAATCGATCGAAGAACCCTATGTGAAACTAGAGATCTACACCCCCAACACTTATAACGGCACCCTCATGGAGCTTTGCCAAGAAAGACGGGGTGAATTCATCGATATGAAATACATCACAACAGATCGCGTCACCCTGCACTACGAGGTGCCCCTGGCGGAGGTCGTCACAGACTTCTTCGACCAAATGAAGAGCCGAACCAAGGGATATGCCTCGATGGAATACCATCTCATTGGCTACAGAAAAAATGAATTGGTCCGGCTCGATGTATTAATTAATAGCGAAAAAGCCGATCCCCTCACCACGATTGTTCACCGCGACAAAGCATACAATGTGGGCAAGAGCTTGGTAGAAAAACTCAAGGAATTGATCCCCCGTCAGCAATTCAAAATCCCGATTCAAGCTGCCATCGGCAGCCGGGTGATTGCCAGCGAGAGCATCAGTGCAATGCGGAAGGATGTGCTGGCCAAGTGCTACGGCGGTGACATCAGCCGCAAGAAGAAACTTCTGCAGAAGCAAGCGAAGGGCAAAAAACGGATGAAGGCCATGGGCAAGGTGGATGTCCCCCAAGAGGCCTTCATGGCCGTGTTGAAGCTCAACCAATAGGTCACGCTGTCAGCCGATGGGAATGCTTGGGCCCCAAGCGTTCGCCCCATGCCCCCGCCCCGTCTTCTCCAACACCTGCGGTCCCGCCCCCCCGTCGCACCGGCCTTTGGCCTGCCCCTTGCAGCGGGAGCCACGGGGATCCTCCTGCTCCTGAGCTTGGCCTTGCACGGCGTGGCGATGCAGGAATGGCTTCAGGTGGGGGCGTTGCAGAAGCTGAGGCACGAGGAGGATCTGCTGGCTTCGGGGGCCCACCAACTGTTGGCCGCCCTGAATGGCCCCCATCGCTGTTTGCTTGGCCTCCCTCTGGCACGGTGGGACGTGGAGGGTGGAGCTTGCGCCAGCCCAGCAGCCGTGGCCGCCCTCAAGCAAGCGGAGGTGTTGTCGGTACCCGTGCGGCTTCTGGCCTGGGAACCCCAAGGGGCGCAACAAACGGTGGCCCTGGAGCTCTCCTTAGAGGGTGCGTCGGGACGCGCCGCCCGGCGGGGTCGGTTTGGGGCACGGCTGGAGGGGGTCCCCCCCCGAGCGGTGGATCTGCGGCCCCGCTCACTTGCTGGAGCCCTGCCATGACCCTTGCAGAAACGGTGACAGCCTCCCTGGTGCTGATGATCGGGAGTTCGGCTGCCGCCCAGGTCTGGAGTCAGACCCTTCGCGCCAGCTCTGAGCTGGCGCGGCAGGAGGCCCAGCTCCAGGCCCTGGATGCCCTGCTGCTGGCCAGTGAGGGGCAAGCCAGGGCACTGGCTAAAAGCCAGGGCCCAGCCACGGATTGCCCAGCAGCCATCGGGCAGCTGGTGCCGCTGTTGCGGGCCTTGCCTTCTGTCTTGGCCCAAAGCAAGGGGCCAGGGCAGGGAGCCACCCTCACCCTGCCCCCGAGCGCACCGGGGATGCTGCATGTGCGCTGGGAATCAGCTGGGGTGAAGCGAGAACGGATGCTCAGCGCCTCCGTCCTTGGGCTGTGCCGGGAGGCAGCCCATGGCCCCTAATCGGCGGAGAGGCACAGTCCCAAGCAGGGCGCCGGCCTGGACTCTGCCCGAGCTGTTGCTGACGACCGGCCTGGTGGTGCTGCTCGCCACCTGGGCGGGCCTCGCCGGGGCGGAAACCCGGGCGATTCAGGGACTGCAAGCGGTGAGCCAGCGGCTGGTGGCGGGACTGGAGGAGGCCCGGGCAGCGGCGGTGCGGGAAGGCCGACCCTGTGGCCTGCAGCTCGGCCCGGTGGGCTGGGAACCTCCCCAGAGCTCGGCTCTTCCCCCCTGCGGCGTGGCGGCTTCGGGACTGGGCACCGACACCCGCGTGGAGGTGAGCCACAATCTGCCCGATCCCGTGCGCTTCAGCGCCAACGGGCTGGTGTTGGATGGGGGAACGGTCTGGCTGCGCAGCCAGGGCACCTCGCTGGTGCGGTGCATTGTCGTGAGCCTGCCCTTGGGAATCACTCGGGTGGGGCGGGTGGGCTCCAGCGGTTGCGAGCCGGAGAGTCCCCTGTGAAACGTCCGGAGGCCTTCACCCTGGCGGAGATGATGGTCGCCCTGGCTCTCGCGCTGGTGGTGGCGGGGGTGGGGATGCAGGGGCTCATCGCCTCAGGCCGCAGCGGTGAGCGGCTGGCTCTGCTGCTGCGGGAACGCACCTTTCAGCGCCGCACCCTGGCCCTGTTGCGCACGGAACTGGGGGCAGCCGAAAGCTGGGAAGCGGCCACGGGGGTAGGGGCGGCCTGCAACCTTGCGGGGCGGGCGCCCGTGGTGCAGCTGGAGGTTGGGGGACGAAAGATCACTTACAGCCTGGGGGCGGCACCCAGCCCGATTTGGCGGGGACGTGTGTTGATGCGCTGCGGGCCGGCCTATGGGCTTGAGGGAGAGCTGAGCAGCGGCGCTGCGCAAAACAGAGTGGTGCTCGATGGCTTGGCGGCAGGGGGGCTGCAGATCCTGCAGGAGGCGCCTGGAATGCTGCGGCTCCAACTGCGACAGGAGCTTCCGTTGAGAGGTGGGACGGTGCTCCCCCTCAACCTGGAGATGCTCGCTGCTGCGCCCCAACCCTGAAGCCAGGGATCGCGACACCAGCCAGAACAGGATCCGCCCGCCGGGCGAGAAAAATCTCCTGGTAAGAAATGGGCTTAGGATGAGCCTGTTTTTTTAAGGATCCTTGGGCGGAAGCCAACGCCAACAAGCGCGCCCGTCTCGCCTTCGCGTGAGGGGGCAAGCGCCCAGCATCAGGGAGGCGGCTTTTGCAATGCCGTTGGTGTTCCCAGTGATCTTGCTGTTGATCCTGGGGGCCCTCACCATGGTGAGTCGCTCCACCAACAGTTTCCTCGCGGCATCCAAACAATCCGATGCCCAGGCGGCCCGCCAAGCGGCCGAAAGCGGCCTGAACCGAGTGTTGAGGGTGCTCAGTCCGTTCGGGAAGAACGCGACGGACCCCTACATGAGCTTTTTGCTGTTCTCCCTTTGGGACGAAAACGACAAGATCTGGCCGCTCGCCAAATTGGGACGCTCGGCTGTGGAGGATCGTTTGCGGCGTTGCCGCATTTCCACCCGGGGCATGCAACCCACCCAGCTTGTGCCGAACAGCACGGCGTCTTACGACCGCTTGATGAGTGATGTGATCGGCACCACGGCCGATGGCAAACGCACCTTGAGATACAAGATTGTGTCCTATACGCCTCCTGCGCCGATCACAACCTCGGCCAATCCATGGCCCCCCACCGCCCACCCTGGCCATTGCGACGATTTCCAGACGGTTTCCGGTGGCACGGCCTCCATCACGATTGAGGGCTCGGTGGAGCTCAACGGCAAATCCTTGTCAACACAGCGGCTCACCCGCACGATTGAAGTGGAGGCCGTTCCCTTCCCTGATGTTCCCCTCACCTTTCCAGCTCCAGGACCCCCGATCAGCTTGAGAATCGCCAACCAGGGCACGGGCCTTGGTGACGTGACGAGCGTTGCCTACAAAGAGTTCACCCAAGATCCCACCCCTGTTCCCTTCGACGCCTCCTTTGGGCAACTTCGGCCCCAGTGCCAAACTTGTTCCCCTGCGCTTTTCAATGGCGTCACCCAGCTCATTCCATTGGATGCGAATGGAAGAGCTCAGGATCTACCCCAGCCCTTTCCGGTACCGTCTCCAACATCCATCTTCCTGGATGTAGTTCTTACACCTGGTCCGACTCCACGCATCATCGACGAGAGCTCGATAGGCACGCCTGGCAATGCCGGCGCCCATTGTGTCTTGACGCGAAATAATACAGAAATTAGCTGCTACATCAATACCATTACTGTCTCTTCCTCTACTCCCACCGCTTCACCCTACACACCTCCCGTTGGCATTTTGCGGGTGGACACATCCAAGTATCCCGTCAACCTCTACATCAATGGCAATGTTGGTGCCGACTCTCCGCCAACAAGTCCGCCACCTGCAGCAATGTTGAACGATGGCAAGGTGGTGATTGAACATTGTGTCAAGAATTGCAGAACCACGCCCGAGTTCTACAGGCATGACGACAGCAGCAATAACTACAGCGTTCGGCCCCTCTGGAGCCGGCTCCGGATCTTTGGCAATCCAACCACTCCCCAGACCTTTAACATTGCCGCCAATTCCCCCAATAACACCATTAGCCTCCACGGAGTTTTTCTCTGGCTTCCCCAGGGGACATTAAAATATGGACTTCCAACCTACACCTACTCCACATTAGGAGGGTGGTCTCCCCCAAGTCCTCAATCCGCGCCTGCGGAACTCCTAGCCACGTGGTGGGTTCAAAACCTGAGTTACGACTATCTCACTGGCAAACAGAATTTCATCCAGCCTCTCTATGGCAATCCCGATGCGATAATCTCCATTCTTGCAGGGAGCTATCCAACAGCAGCCAACGGCAATTGCACAGTGATCAATGGCATTTGCAGATCAGATTCTGGTTTCCAAGAAGATTCACGGTTTCCTGTCTATCCCGTCCTTCCCCGCCCAAGGAACACGTTTTAAGCCATGCCAAGCCGATTCATTCGTCCGCAAACACGTTTCCAAAGCGAGCCAGGATCCATCCTCCTGGAAGCCGTGCTCGCCGCCACCGCAGCTGTCACCACCCTGGCCATCATCGCGCCAATGTTTGCCCAACAAATCGAACTCGCCAAGCGGGCACGCGATACAGATTTGATCGAAACAGCAGCCACACAAGATGTGAATGCCATCCGCCGTTTTGCCCGCTATTGGCGCATGAAAAGTGGTTCCTATTCCCAAAGCTACCTCAACCCCAATGTCACGGGAGGATCTTACACGCAGCGACCTTCAGGCGTCATCACCTACTCCCCTCTCGTTCGCACCGAATGCCTCACAAAAGACAGGTTTCTTATCAACTTCCTCGCCGATTTGAAGAATTATCAACTCGCTGGTGTTGATATTGTCAACTATCCACAACTTTTTGATTTCCCGAGAGACATTACTCCTCCGAGCCTTCAATCACGTTACCAGCTCACCCGGACAGTCCAACGCTTGAGGACCGATCCGGGGGTGCCGACCCTTCGCCTCAGCTATCAACTCACGCCAGTGAATAACGCCCCTCCCATTGCTTTCGAGCGCACTGCAGAGCTGCAGCTGGAGATGCAAAATGCTTGTTGAGCGATGACAGCAGTTCCCCCGAAAAAAAATGCGTTTACAAT
>JBIIJA010000120.1:0-6384 GCA_044234195.1 Cyanobium sp.
CAGGCCCTGCCGGTGGCCGCCACTCCCCCCAACGGACTGCGGGGGGTGGTGGTGTACAACAGCTTTGGCAGCTTGCTCTGGCCCAATCAAGGGCTCAGGCGCCTGTCCGTGCCCGTGCTGATGGTGGGCGGCAGCTTGGATCTGGTGACGCCCCCCATTGCCGAACAACTGGACCTTTTCCTGCCGGCGGGCCACGACCGCAGCCGACTGGTGCTGGTGGATGGGGGGAGCCACTTCTCCCCCGTGCGGGTGAGTGCGCGGGAACAGGCGCTGTTGCAGCTGGGCAGCGAACTGGTGGGAGCACCGCCTGAGGCCGTGCAGGCCCTGCTGTTGCATCTCACAGGGGCGTTTCTTGATTCGCTTAAGACCCCAGCGGCCCAGGAACTGCCGCCCCAGCGTCTGACTCTGGTGGGGGTGAAGGCCACCGTGATGGATGGGCCAACGGCGGCGGCGTGGCAGCGCCGCCTCAACCGCTGAGACGGACCAAGGCGCCTTAAAAGCGGATGCGTGGATCCAGCAGGGCCACCAGCACATCCACCAGCACGCTGATGAAGACGACCAGGGCCGCCACCACCACCACGATGGCCTGCACCACCGGATAATCACGCTGGGCGATGGCTTCCTGCAGCCGGAAGGCGATGCCCGGCCAGGAGTAGGTCACCTCAATGAGGAGGGCCCCGCCAATCAGGGAGGCCACCGTGATGCCCGCAATCGTGAGCACGGGCAACAGGGCATTGGGCAGGGCATGGTGCAGCACCACCCGGCGCTCACTCAGCCCGCGGCTTCGGGCCGCTTCGACATAGTCGGACGCCAGGGCCCGCCTGAGGTTGAGGCGCAGGGCATTGGTGAAGATGCCGCTCAACAACAGCCCCAAGGTGGTGGCGGGCAGCACCAAATGGCGCAGGGTGCCCATGAGTTGCGGCCCATTCCAGGCCCGCACGCTGTCCAGGATGTAGAACCCTGTGCCACTGGGGGGGAGCAGGGTGGGGGGGAAACGGCCTCCCACCGGTAGCCAGCCAAGGGCGACGGCGAAGATCAATTGCATCACCATCGCAGCCCAAAAAGGAGGCAAGGCGTAGGTGCCAATGCCAAACAGGCGCCCGGCCAGATCCACCTTCCCCTCCGGCCGGGCAATGCCGCTGAAGCCCACGGCCAGGCCCAAGAGCGCCGCCAGCAGTAGCGCCACCGCCCCCAGCTCCAGGCTGGCGGGGAGGCTGCGGCCAATGATGGTGGTGACGGGTTCCTGACTGCTCAGGGACGTGCCCAGATCCCCCCGCAGCAGATGGCCCAGGAAATTGCCGTATTGGCTCAGCAGGGGTTGATCCAGACCCAGCTGTTGCCGCAAGGCGGCCCGGGCCTCCTCCGGTGCCCGGCTGCCAAGCAGGGCATCGATGGGATCCCCAGGCGCCACCCGCAGCAGCAAAAACACCAGGGAGGCAATCAGCCACAGCATGAGGGGCACCAAGGCCAAGCGGGCGGCCACATAGCTGAAAAGGGCACGGCGGCGGCTCATGGTGGGCCTCCTTCCGAGCGCAGGGCACTGAGCACCACGCGGCCGGAGCCATCAAAGCGCGGAGCGCTTACTCCCAGCTGGGCCCAGGCCACGGGGGTGACCACCCACAACGGCAGATAGGGCACCCCCTCACCGGCACGGCGCTGCACCCGCTGAAGAAGGGCCAGACGATCTGACCCCGCCACCTCGCTACTGCGCAGCAGTTCGTTTTCCAGGCCGGGGGCGCTCCAGAAGCTGCCGCTGAGCACGCTCCCCCCCTCCAGACAGCGCTTCTCTTTGGCCTTGCTGCAACCGAGCATGGGGGTGAGGTAGTTCTCCGCATCGGGATAATCCCCCATCCAATCCAGCAAGATGAGACTGAAGGCTCCCTTGTCAAGCTGGGAATAGGCGGTGGTGGATTCCATGCCCTCTGGCTCGAGCGTGAGGCAATCGGCAAGATCCCGGCGGAGCTGGGCCTGCCAGGTGAGGGCAAACAGCCGATCGCCGGGGATGTCCGAGCGGAAGGTGAAGGGCAGTTTCAGGGTGCGGCCCTGGCAATAGCCGGCCTGGCGCAAGAGGGCACGGGCGCGGGCAGGATCGTAGGCGGGCCAGGCGGTGGGATCGGCACCCGGGAGCACCGGCGGCACCAGGGAGCGCAGGGGAGGTCGCATGCCCAAGCTCACCCGTTCCCGGATCAGACCACGATCCACACTGTGGGCCAAGGCCTGGCGGATGCGGGGATCGCTCAGAGGTGGCTCCGTGGTGAGAAGGGTGAGAAAGCTGATTTCCAGGGGCGGGCCGATGGACTCCTTGAGGCGGCCCGCCTCGGCAAGCCGGTGAAGGGAGCGTTGGTGGTCGAGCTCGAGGCTGTTGGAAAGCAGCACATCCACCTCCTTGCTGCGCAGGGCGCCGAAGAGGGCGGTGGAATTGCTGTAGGTGATCAGCATCAGCCCACGGTTGGCGGCAGGCGGCCCCCAATAGTTGGGGAAGGGCACCAGGCGCAGCTGCTGGCCGCCAAAGAACGCCAACTGGTAGGGACCGGTACCCACGAAGCGCTCCGGCAGGGGTTTGTCCCGATAGGCCCGATAGGCCGTAGGGGACACCGGGGTGAGCACGATGGAGGTCAGCAACTGCGGCAGTGGGGCAAAGGGCCTCTTGAGCTCCAGTTCGATCGCGTCAGAGCCGACTGCCCGCACCTTGTTCACCCGATCGCTGAGCTGGTAACTGAGGGTCCCGATCTTCAGGAAGCGGTTGAGGGAAAACACCATCGCCGCCGCATCAAAGGGGGTGCCGTCGTGGAAACGGACGCCGCGGCGGAGGGGGATTCGGGCCCGCAGGCCGTCGGAGCTGAGCTGGGGCAAGGCTGTGGCCAAGCGCGGTTCGAGCCGACCATCGGCGGCAATGGCATAGAGCGGATCGCCGATGGCACTCAGAAGTTGCTGCTCCCCGATGCGGGAGGCCTTCGCTGGATCGAGCGACTCGATGCGGCTCTTGGTGGCCACAATCAGAGTGCCAGGAGGTCGGGGGCTCTGACAGGCGCTGAGGCCGAGGAGCAGCAGGGCGATCGGGCCGCAGGCAAGGAGGCCAGGGCGCACCGACCAAGGAAAACGGGAGGCCGCCGCGGGAGTCACGCCAGAGGAAAGGGGTTCCCCATTCAAAGGGACGACCACCTCAGACCAGGGGGCGCTTGAACAGGATCTCGGCCTCTGGGCGAGGGAGCCGTTCAGGGCTGGACCCAAGCAAGGAGCAGACCCTTGGACAGGTGGGCAGGTGGGCAGCGGGGCAGCTGGGCCAGCGGCGGAATCAACAGGCCCGGGGGAAGTGCCCCCTTGCGGCAGGCCCCACCGCACTGAGAGCGAGCTCAAACACCGGTGAGCCCCGCCGTGCCAGGGGCCAGCAACGGAGCCAACAGCGATCGGAGTGGGCATCCAGCCCGATCACTTGGTAGAGCTGGCTGCTGGAGGCATGCTCTCCGGCCAGGTCCTCGGGGAGGCGAATGCAGTCGCCCTGATGGAGGTCCATAGGTTGGAAGGAGTGAGACAGCTGGGTGAGCAGAGAAAAGGACTCCTTGATTCTTGCTTAAGGATTGCCACCCATTTGGGGGCCTGTGGTTCAAATCACACCATTCCCGGCCCCACATCAGCAGATCCGCACGGGGAATCAGCCCCTGGGGGAGGGGAGTCAGAGGGTGCGCAGGCAGGCCGCCACCGATTCCACTTCGGCCAGGGCGGTGATGGCGGCCAGGGCCCGGCGAAAATCGGCCTCCACCACGTCGTGGGTGATCACCACAATTTCGGCGCTGCCGCTATTGGCCTCGTATTGCACGATCGATTGGATCGACACCCCCGCCGCACCGAAGGCGGTGCCGATCTTGCCGATCACCCCCGCCTCATCCCGGCTGCGCAGCCGCACGTAGTTGCGGTGCCGACTGAGGCTGCCGTCCACCAGAGCGCAGCGGCGCCAGCTGCCGGCGGCCAGGAGCGGATCCAGACCAGCCCCTGGCTCCCCCACCTGCCGGATGCCAGCAATGTTGAGAATGTCGGCCACGACGGCGGAGGCGGTGGGGCCTGCCCCGGCGCCGGGGCCAAAGAACATCACCTGCCCCACGGGTTCCCCCTCCACGAGGATGGCGTTGTTCACCCCGTGGACCCCCGCTAGGGGATGGTGGCGCGGCAGCAGGGTGGGATGGACGCGCACGTCCAAGGGCAGGGCTCCTGGGGGCACCGCATCGGGGCCGACCAGCCCATCCATGCGCTCGGCCACGGCCAGCAGCTTCACCACGTAGCCCAGTTGGGCGGCATAGCCCACATCGCGGGCGTCTAGCCGATCGATGCCTTCGGTGGCGATCGCAGAGCGCGACACGGGGCCACCAAAAGCCAGTGAGGCCAGGATGGCAATCTTGTCGGCGGCATCGTGCCCTTCCACATCGGCGGCTGGATCGGCCTCCGCGTAGCCGAGACGCTGGGCATCGGCCAGCACGGCTCCATAGGCGGCCCCCTCATCAGCCATGCGGCTGAGGATGTAGTTGGTGGTGCCATTAATGATGCCGCTCACCCTGGAGATGCGGTTGCCGCCAAGCGACTGCTTGAGCGGCTCGATGATCGGAATGCCACCCCCCACCGCCGCCTCAATCAGCACGTACACCCCGCCACTGGCGGCGGCAGCGGCAATCTCTTCTCCATGGCGGGCGATCACGGCCTTGTTGGCGGTCACCACCGGCTTGCCGGCGGCGATGGCACGCAGGATGAGGGATCGGGCTGGCTCCAGGCCACCCATCACCTCCACCACAATCTCCACGGCAGGATCGTCCACCACCGCCTGCGGATCTGTGCAGAGCAGGGAAGGATCCAGCGCCACGGCCCGAGACCGAGCAAGATCCCGCACGGCCACCCTCCGCAGGTCCAGCTCCCCCACCAGGGGATGGCGCCCCTCTGGGCTGGCCAGGATGTCTGCCACGCCTGCCCCCACCGTGCCCAGCCCGAGCAAGCCAACGCCTATGGCCATGGGCCCGTTCCCGCAAACCTCCCATCCTAGAAAGGGCTCCGACCAGCCCCCCCCTTGGGACGCTCTCCGCCGTCTAGCCGCCTTGCCAAAAGAGGGTCAGGCCGCTTTGAGCTGGCTGGCCTGGGCCTGCATGGTGCGAAAAATGCTGAGGAAGCCGTTGGCCCGAGAGGGCGTCAGGCTGGCCTGCAGGCCCGTAGCCGCAAGAACCTCAGGATCAAGAGCGAGGGCTTCCTCAGGGGTAAGCCCTTCCATGCCCTGCATGAGCAAGGCGAGCAGCCCCTTCGTGATCGCCGCGTCGGAATCCCCCTCCCAGTGCAGGCGACCCTCCTGAAGTTCGCCCACCACGTACACCTGGGAGGCACACCCCCTCACCTTGTAGATGTCCTGCCGGAGGGCATCGGGGAAAGGTTGCAGCTTCTTGCCAAGCCAGAGCACATATTCGTAGCGGCGTTTGGGATCACTGGTGCCACTCAGGCGCTCCACCATCTGATCCAGGGCCGCGCTGCCACTGCCGGAAGCGGGTGCGCTCATGGACGAGGGCGGGTGACCAGCAGGCTAGCCATCGCACCCAGCAGGGCCACGGCTCCAAGGGAGTGCAGAGTGCGGGCCAGGGCATGGGAGGCGGGGGCCGCCTGGCTGTGGAGGCTGTCGGGCGCTGTGGCGGGCAGCACGACATAGTCGCGATGGCCCGGCCCCGCATCGACTTGCACCTCCCAGTCGGCCCGGGCCTGGGCCGGCAGGGTGAAGGTGAGCTGTCCCTGGGCGTTGGTGTGGCCCAGCTCTACGGAGGCGTCACCCGTGGGGCTCACCATCCGCACAGCCGCATCCTGGGCGGGAACTCCTGAGGAAAAGCGGCTCTCCAGCTGGTAGGGGCTGCTGGCGGTGAGACGACCCAAACGCTCCAGGGTGCTCTGAATCCCGTGGGCACTGGCAGCCGGGGCCCAGAGGAGGGCAAGGGCACAACCACCGGCGAGAAGGGGCAGGCGAAGGGAAGCTTTGCGAGCAACCATCGGTGCCAAGGGGGAGAGGGAGATAGTCAAGATGGCAGAGGCGTCAACCTGCATTCCAGCGGCTAGGGGTGCTGCGGCCGGCCTGCACCATGGAGGCGATGGTGCTCACCATCAAACTGAGCGCTTCGCCATGGCCCTGGCGTCCTTCCAGCTCGGCGGCAAGCACCTGGGCAGCGGCCGTGCCCTGGGAGCCAACGCTGATGGAGGGATTCGCGAACACCAGGCGCTGGGAGGGGGAAAGGGCCAAGACGGAGGGTTGGGCTGAGGCGATCCTGGCAAATTCGACGGGCAAGAGCGAGACGAGGTCGCCAGAGTTAAGAGGTTGCAACACGGCCAGGGGCGAGGTGCAACCCCTTTTCATCCAGCCAGCCCGTGAAG
>JBIIJA010000122.1:0-6353 GCA_044234195.1 Cyanobium sp.
GCTCCCAGACGGGCGCCTCGCCTCGGCATCAGACGATTGCACCATCCGCCTCTGGGATCCCGACACGGGCTCCTGCTCCACGGTGATAGAGGGGGATCAGGGTTGGGTGAGAGCCCTGGCGGCGCTCCCAGACGGGCGCCTTGCCTCGGCATCAGACGATTGCACCATCCGCCTCTGGGATCCCGCCACCGGCTCCTGCACAGCGGTGTTCGAGGGGCATCAGGGCTGGGTGAACACCCTGGCAGTGCTCCCCAACGGGCATCTCGCCTCTGGCTCAGAAGACACCACTATCCGGCTTTGGGATCCCACCACAGGCGCCTCCACAGCGGTCTTCGAGGGGCATCAGGGCTGGGTGAGGGCCCTGGCGGTGCTCCGCGATGGGCGCCTCGCCTCAAGCTCCTTTGATGACACGATGATCTGGCTGCGGGAAACGGGCAGTGGCGTCTGTACAGGAGTGCTCCTGGGGCATCGGAGCGTGGTGACAGCCATGGCAACGCTTCCAGACGGGCGCCTTGCCTCTGGCTCCTATGACCGCACGTTACGGCTATGGAATCCAGCCACCGCTGACTGCACAGCGGTGCTTCAAGGGCATCGAGACCGGGTCACCGCGCTGGCGGTGCTTCATGAAGGGAGCCTCGCTTCGGCATCAGAGGATTGGACCATCCGCCTATGGAATCCCGCCACAGGTGCCTGCACCGGCACGTTCGAGGCGCATCAGGGGAGCGTGACCAGCCTGGCGGTGCTCAGAGACGGGGGTCTCGCCTCCGCATCAATCGATGGGACCATTCGCCTTTGGAACACCACCACGGGGTCTTGCACAGCGGCTTTCAAGGGTCATCAGTGGGACGTCACAGCGTTGGCGGTGCTGGGCGATGGGCGCCTCGCCTCCGGGTCTTCTGACAACACCATCCGGCTGTGGGACCCCGCCACCGGCTCATGCACAGCGGTCTTCGAGGGGCATCAGGGCTGGGTGAGGGCACTGGCGGCGCTCCCAGACGGGCGCCTCGCCTCCGGCTCTTCCGACAACACCATCCGCCTCTGGGATCCAGCCCGCCCCGATGGCGCCCCCCGCGTGCTCTTCGTCGCCGATGCCGCCATCACCGCCCTGGTGGTGCACCCCACCCTCCCCCTGCTGGTGGCCGGCGACGGCAGCGGCCGGCTGCACTGGCTGGAGCTCCCCGGGGGCGGCTGAGCCGAAACCTCACGATCCGGCGCCGGAGAGCCGATCGGAGCGGAGGTGAGCGTCAGCGGGGGCGGACCGCTCCGGCAGATTGGAGCCATCCGTTTCTCTCCCATGCCCCTGAGCTTTCAAGAGCTGCAAGACCAGCTGCGGCCGGAATGGGGCCGGGAGCAGGGCGGCCAGGGCGAGGACGTCGACCTGCTGGTGGTGCCCTCGCTGACGGTGGATCCAGCCGAGCTGGCACTGATCACCGGAGCGCACCACTACGAGGAACGGCAGCTCTTTTCCCTGATCCGCCTGCGGGATCCGGGGGTGCGGATGGTGGTCGTCACCAGCAAACTGCTGCCCGATCTGGTGGTGGACGCCGTGCTGGAGTTGCTGCCCGGAGTGCCCGCCGCCCACGCCCGCCGCCGCCTGCAGCTCTTCGACACCGACGACGGCTCCCCCCGCCCGCTCACCGAAAAGCTCCTGGAGCGTCCCGCCCTGCTGGCCCGCATCGCCGAACGGCTCCGCCCCCATCGCAGCTTCCTCGTCTGCTACGTGGTGACGGAACTGGAGAAGCAGCTCTCCGAGCGGCTGCAGGTGCCCCTGCTCGGCACGGATCCCGCCCTCGGCTGGTGGGGCACCAAGGCCGGCAGCCGGGAGCTCTTTGCCAGCTGCGGCATTCCCCACCCCGATGGCAGCGCCTTGGTGCATCACCTCGACGATCTGGCTGAAGCGATCGTGGGGCTCTGGGAACGGCAACCCCAACTGCGCCGCTGCGTGGTGAAGCTCAACGAGGGCATCAGCGGCCAGGGCAATGCGCCGTTCCCTCTGGAGACCCTGGCGCTGGCGGAGCACAGCGGTCCAGAGCGGCTTCGGCTTGTGCGCCAGGCCCTGGACCATCTGCCCATGCCCTCCCCCCAGTGGCGGGAGCTGCTGGCCCAACAGGGGGCGCTGGTGGAGGCCTGGCTGGAAGGCGGCGATGCCCTCACCTCCCCCAGCGTGCAGGGCCTGATCCATCCCGGTGGGGCGGTGGAGGTGATCTCCACCCATGAGCAGATCCTCGGCGGTCCCAGCGGCCAGACCTACATCGGTTGCGCCTTTCCCGCCGCCGATGCCTACCGGATGGAGCTGATGCGTCTGGGCGAGGCGGTGGGCGGCGCCCTGGCGGCGAAGGGCGCCCTGGAGCGCTTCGGCGTCGACGTGCTGGCCCGGCGTTTCGGCGATCACTGGGACCTGCGGGCGATCGAGATCAACCTGCGCCAGGGCGGCACCACCCATCCCACCATGGCCCTGCGGGCCATCACCGCCGGCGCTCTGGATCCAGCCACCGGCCTGTTTCTCTCCCCCACCGGCCACCCCCTGCACTACCGCTCCACCGACAACTTCCACGACCCCGACCTCAGGGGTCTGCTGCCGATCGACTTGATCGACATCGTCGCTGCAGCAGATCTGCACTACGATCCCGCCCGTCTGCGCGGCAGCGTGTTTCATCTGCTGGGCTGCCTCTCGGAATACGGAAAGCTCGGCATGACCTGCTTCGGCCGCACCGATGGCGAGGCCTCAGCGGTATATGAGGCCACCGCCTCCGAGCTGCTGCGTGGGGGCCGGGCGCGGCAGGCGGGCGGCTGACGGACCCAACGGCCAACCACCCACCGTCCTCGTCCAAGCTCAGCCCAACCCTTCCTCCTCCGCCAACCCCACCCGCTCAGCGGTGATCCGCCAAAGCTCGGCGGCCAGGCTGTCGGAGCGAGCCTCGGCGCTGGGCTCAGCCTCGGCAAACCGCAACCGGCCCGGCCCCAGCACCCGGTTGCTCCAGTACTGGAAGCCGCTGGTGGCCTCGGGAATGGAGGTGGCCAGGCCGGCCAGCAGGGCGCCCGCCTGTTCCGGGGATTCGGTGAGGCGCAGCAGGTCGCGGGCGAGGAAGGCAAACAGGGCCTGGCCGACGGGGTTGTGGCGGCGGCTGTCGCGGAAGAAGCCACCCTCGCCCCGCGGGATCACCAGCCCCGGGCTCCAGGCGAACACCGGCAGGGGCCTGCCCCGCTCCCGCAAGCGCCGCTCCACCTCCCGAGCCATCAGCACATTGCAGAGCTTGCTGTCTTTGTAGGCCTTCTCGGCGTCGAAGGCGCCCCCATCCACCAGGGCCGCGCCAGGGCCCTGGCGCAGGCCCGCCAACTCCCCCAGCCCCGCCGCTTTCCCCACCTTGCCGCCGGCGGCGGTGGGATCGTGCACCTCCGAGGCGGTGACCACCAGCCGGGGCGCCGTGCCCCGCAGCAGCAGGGGCAAGAGCCGCTGCAGCAGGGCCTGGTGGGCCAGATGGTTCACCGCCAGGGTGAGCTCAAAGCCCTGGGCCGACCAGCGGGGTTCCTTGGCGCCGGTGTATTGCAGCCCGGCGTTGAGCACCAGCGTGTCGATCGGCGCGCCAGCCTGCACCAGGCCCGCCGAGCAGGCCTCCACGCTGGCCAGATCCGCCAGATCAGCGATCACCGTGGTGAGCGCGCCGCTGAGGTGGCCCGCCAACCGCTCGGCGGTGGCCCGATCGCGGCAGAGCACCGTGAGGCGATGGCCGGCCGCCAGCAGCTGGGCGACCGCCTGCAGGCCGATGCCGGAGCTGCCGCCGGTGAGCACCACATGCCTGGGGGGCGGCCCAACGGGCTGCTGCCCATCGGGGGGGGGACTCTCAACCATCGAGATTCTCCAACAACGACTCAGCCATCCGTGTCAGGAAGAACTGGAGTCGAGCTCGGTTGGTGGGATTGGGGTCGAGTTGGACGCGTCCGGAAAGCAATGTTGCTTGATCAAGGCGCTTAAAGCTTTCTCTCTGGCATTCTCGCGCCTCAGCTGTTCGGTTTCGCTCTTGATCTGCACGATCTCGCTCTCGAGCTGCTTCATCCGCTGCTCGTGCTGCATCTTGCGTTGCTCGTAATGCAACATGCACTGCTCGTAATCGGGATCGCGTCGCCAGTTGAGCATCGACAAAAACTGTCGCCACCGAGGCAGCGATGCAAGGGATTCCCCATTGCTGCTGGAGGTGGATGGTGTGACGGGCGAGGGTGATGTGGTCATAGGAGGAGAACAGGGCGATCAGGCCGACAGCGAAGCCACCGATGGCCTGAAGGCTTCCGAATGGGTCAAGGCTAAGGCGGTCGAGTGCCAGGGCCCACCAACGGGAGCTGAGGCTTGGGGACGATGACTGCCATTCTGTCGGCCCTGACGGAGGAGGGGGGGCCGTGGTTGGCGGACACACGGATCTAATGGGGGGAGGCGATGCGATGGGGGGCTCCTGGCTGGGAGACCACAACAGATCGGTGCCACCAGATCGGCTTTCCGTCTCACTGGCAGGTCATTCACCCGCTGAAATGCGGAGTTGCGCAGGTTCTGGTTCTGGCTCGTGATGCCAGGGGCCCTCTGCGGATTCAGCCGCCCCAGCGATCCAAAGCCTGCGCCACCCCCGGGAACGCCTCCAGCAGGGCCCGATCAGCCGTGACCAAAGGCACCCCCAGCTGCTGGGCAGCCGCCACGAATTCGCAGTCATAGGCACTGCAACAGCTACGGGCCACCAGCTGCAACACCTGCTCGGAGGCCACGGGCTGCTCATGGGGCGACAGCAGGGCTTCCGCCTGCTGCGTCAGGGCCAGCGCAGCGGTGAATGGCAACAGATCACGCCGCAGATCGTGACGCATCACGTTGCGCCATTCGCTGCGCCAAAGTGGTGGTGCGGCCCATTCGGGCCCCGGCAGCAACAAGTAGGCCACGACGTTCGTATCCACCACGATCAAGGCCGGCCCTCGCGCTTGCAGGTGTCGATGTCGAGAGCATCGAACGTTTGTGGCGGCAACGTCTCTCGTAACGCACGGATCTCCGCCAGCCGCTGCTCCACGGGTGGGGGAGTGGCGCCGAGGCCAGCCTCCAGGCACACAATTGCCTCGTTGTTGAGGCTGCGCCGATGGAGCTTGGCGGAGGCGGCCAGGCGGGCATGGAGCGCCGCAGGAAGACTCTTCAAGATGAACGTCTTGGAAGGTGAGCGTCTTGGCCACGGCCGCAGGCGATCCACACATGCACGATGCAACCAAAATGAATGCATGCCCCCGCTCACCCCTGTCCTCTCGCTGATCGACGCCCACACCGGCGGCGAACCGGCCCGCCTGGTGCTGGGGGGCCTGCCGCCGATCCCGGGCGCCACCATGGCCGCCAAAAAGGCCAGCTTCCAAGCCCACCTCGACCATCGGCGCACCTTGTTGATGCAGGAGCCCCGGGGGCACAAGGACATGTTTGGCGTGGTCCTCACGGAACCCACCACCCCGGATGCCGACTACGGCGCCCTGTTCATCGACAGCGCCGGCGCCATCGACATGTGCGGCCACGGCCTGATGGCGCTCACCACGGCGCTGATCGAGCTGGGCCTGGTGGCCGCCGTGGCGCCGGACACCACCCTGCGCTTCGACACCCCAGCGGGCCGCGTGGAGGCGCGGGCGCAGATCCATGGGGAGCGGGTGAGCGCGGTGAGCCTCACCAACGTGCCCGCCTTTGTGCTGGAACGGGACGTGGCGATACGCGTGGCAGGGGTGGGGAAGGTGCGGGTGGATGTGGTGTTTGGCGGCAATTTCTTTGCCCTGGTGCCCGCCTCTGCCCTGGGGGTGACGGTGGCGCCGGAGCACAGCCGCCAGTTGATCGCCCTGGGCATGGCGGTGAAAGAGGCGATCAATGCCACGCTGGCCATCGCCCATCCCGAATGGGAGCACATCCAGCAGGTGGGCCTCACCAAGATCTACGAGCCCCCCGATCCCACCCAGCCCATCACCAAAAACGTGGTGATCTTCGGCGCGGGCCAGCTCGACCGCAGCCCCTGCGGCACGGGCACCTCGGCGGCGATGGCCCTGGCCCATGCCAAAGGGGAGCTCCCCCTCGGGGTGGAGCACATCAGCGAGGGGATCCTGGGCACGCGCTTTCACGGCCACTTGGAGCGGGAAGTGTCCATCGGCGGCCTCCGGGCCGTGGTGCCCGTCGTGACGGGGGAGGCCTATCTCACCGGCAAGGTCGACGTGCTGCTGGATCCCCGCGATCCCTTCCCCTACGGTTTTCTCTTGGATGCCCCCTGAGGGCCCCACCCCAAGCACGCCCCCAGTTCCAGGAGCCGCAGTCCGCTCCCCGCCATCCCAAACTGCCCCCGTTCCCTCCCGTCGGACCCCCC
>JBIIJA010000161.1:0-5473 GCA_044234195.1 Cyanobium sp.
GGGCCCTGGGCCAGATGCAACAGAGCCAAGCCCCCCTGGGGGCGCTGCTGGCAGCCCACGGCTGCCACGCCTGTACCGACATCACGGGCTTTGGCCTGCTGGGCCATCTGGGGGAAATGCTGGGCTGGGATCCCGAACGGCAGGGGCCCTGCGAGGTGGTGGTGGATCTCGAGGGCGCCGCGATCCCGGCCTTCCCCGGCGCCCTGGAGCTCTTGGGCCAGGGCCAGGCCAGCACCCTTTCTCCTGCCAACGCTGAGGCCCTCGCCCTGCTCCCCCACAGCGTGCGGCTGAGCGCGCCCGGGCACCTCCGCCCAACCTTGGAGAGCCTGTTGATCGATCCCCAAACCTGTGGACCTCTTCTGGCCGCCCTCCCCGCGGATCGGGCGGCGGCGGCCCTGCGGGATCTCCACGCCGCCGGTTTTGACCAGGCCGCCCTCATTGGGCGGGTGAATCTTCCTTAAAAGGCCTCCTCCATTCCTGGGGCGGTCTATGGCTGCTTCGTGCCGCCTAGGGCCGCAGCACCCACCCCTCCTGGAGCAACCGTTCCGCGCTGGCCTCGGCGTCCAGATCTCCTAAGTCCACCGCCCTCGCCTGATGGGCCGCCGTGTCGCTGTCGTAGCAGCGGTCGTAATAGTCGAGCATTTGGGCGCAGGCCCGCTCCATCTCCCCCTGCTGGATGGCCTTCACCGCCGCGGCGGTGCGCTGGGGGCCAAGGCGCTTGTGGATCCGTTCGGTGGCCTCCACCAGGGCCTCCCGGTCCTGCTGGCCATAGATCGCCACCAGATGGCGCAGCCGGCTCTCCATCGGGCGTCGGATCTCCAGCAGCGGGGCGGCTTTCATCTGTCGCCAGAGGCCCGCCGGGATCCGGCAGCGGCCCACCTGGGCACTTTCGGCTTCCAGCCAAATCTGCCGGGCGTCAGCCCAGCGAAACAAGGCAGCAGCAAGAAGGTTTTCAAACTGCTCGCTGCTGGGCTGGGGGGGCAACCCCAGCCCGCCAAAACTGCTCCCCCGGTGGTGGGCCAGCCCTTCCAAATCCACCACTGCCACCCCTTTGGCCGCCAGCGCCAGCAGCAGCTCGGTCTTGCCGGCCCCGGTGCGGCCCCCCAGCAGATGCACCGGCCAAGGGCGCTCCACGACCGCCAGCACCCAGCGGCGATAGGCCTTGTAGCCCCCCTCCAAGAGCACCACCGGCAGCTCCAGGGTGGAGGCGAGCCAGGCCACGCTGGCCGAGCGCAGCCCTCCCCGCCAGCAATGCAGCCGCAGAGGGGCGGCGGGCTGGGTGGTGTGGGCCGTGATCAACGACTCCGCCAGGTGCTCCATCCGCGGCCCCACCAGGGCCAGCCCCCGTTGCACCGCCTGCTGCCGGCCGGCTTGCTTGTAATGCGTGCCCACTTCCACCCGTTCGGCGTCGGTGAACAGGGGAAGGTTCAGGGCACCGGGGATGTGTCCCTGGGCAAATTCCGCTGGCGTCCGCACATCCAGCAGGGCGCCGGTGGTGGCAAGGAAGTCGTCGATGCTGAGCGTTGTGGGCATGCGCCAAGGGTCAGCCGACCACCGTTGCCAGCCCATGATCTCTTGCACCCAACGCTTGGGCCTGAAAACCAGTTCCTGTCCATCCCTACCATCGCTTGGCCGATGTTTCCCACAGAACGAGCTTGCCCATGCAACGCAGAAGGTTGGTGCACCTTGCCCTGGGATTGGGGATCTCTTCCCTTCTGAATCCCCTGCTTTCCCTGGCCCCTGGCTCCTCCCCTGCCGCAGCTGCCCCGGCCTCCGCCGCCCCCACCCTGCGGTTGAGCGCCATCCCGGATCAAAATCCTGAGAAGCTCAATCGGCTCTACCCCTTGGTGGCCAAGGTGCTCGCCAAGCAACTTGGGGTGAACGTGCGTTACGTGCCGATGGTGGATTACGCCGCCGCCGTGAGCGCCTTTCGCACCGGAGATCTGGATGTGGTGTGGTTTGGCGGCCTCACCGGCGTGCAGGCCCGGCTCCAGAAGCCCGGCGCCAAGGTGCTCGCCCAGCGGGACATCGATGCTTCCTTCCGCAGTGTGTTCATCGCCAATGCCGGCAGCGGCTTGAAACCCTTCGTGCCCCAAAAGGGGTTGACGACCCTCAAGGGCAAGCGCTTCACCTTTGGTTCGGAGAGCTCCACCTCGGGGCGTCTGATGCCCCAGTGGTTCCTGGCCCAAGCGGGCGTGAAACTCAGCGATTTCGCCGGTGGGGCACCAGGCTTTAGCGGCAGCCACGATGCCACCATCGCCTTGGTGCAAAGCGGTGCCTACCAGGCCGGTGTGGTCAACGAGCAGGTGTGGCGCTCCAGCCTCCGCAGCGGCAAGGCCAACCGCGACAAGGTGTTCGTGCTCTGGAAAACCCCGGGCTATCCGGATTACCACTGGATCGCCCAGCCCGATCTGGATCGCCGCTTTGGCCCTGGCTTCACCAATCGGTTGCAACAGGCCATCCTCAGCTGGCGGCAGACCAACCCCGACCAAAAAACCATTCTTGAGCTCTTTGGTGCCCAGCAATTCACCACGGCCCGCCCGCAGGACTACCAACGCATTGAAGAGGTGGGTCGCCAAGTGGGCCTGATTCGCTAACCCCAACCCCATGGAGCCCCTGCTGACCCTGGAGGACGTCACCGTGCGGGGGCGGCAGGCTCCTCGCCTCGATGGCGTCAGCCTGCGCCTCTGGCCAGGGGAGCGGGTGGCGCTCCTGGGCCCCAGTGGGGCGGGCAAGAGCACCTTGCTCTTGGTGGCCAATGGGGGCCTCACCCCCGAGGTTGGACGCCTGCTGTGGAATGGCCGCCCCCCGGAGCGTTCCCGCCGTCTGCGTCGCCGCCAGCAGGCCCGCATCGGCACCCTCTGGCAGGACCTGCGGCTGATCGAGGAGTTGAGCGTGCAGCAAAACCTCAACACCGCCCGCTTGGCCCATTGGAGCTGGGCCAGGGCCTGGCTCAATCTCCTCGTTCCCCTGGAAACCCAGGCCAATCTGCAGGCCCTGGCCCAGGTGGATCTGGAGCCTTCCCTGTTGGGGAGCCCGGTGGCAGCCCTCTCCGGAGGTCAACGGCAGCGGGTGGCGATTGCCCGCTTGCTGCGCCAGGAGGCCCAGCTCTGGCTCCTCGATGAGCCCCTGGCCAGCCTGGATCCCCGCCGGGCCCAGGGAGTGCTGGAGCTGCTCCTGCGCTTGGGCCAGGAGCCGCGGGCCCTCCTCCTCAGCCTGCACCGCCCCGACCTGTTGCGAGGTTTTGATCGGGTGATCGGCCTGCGCCACGGACGCCTCTGCTTTGATCTGCCGGCCACGGCCCTGGCGGAGGCCCAGTTGCGGGACCTCTACGCCGGCGCGGAAGGAAGCCATGGCTGAGCTGCCAGTGCCGCACCAGCGCCGTTGGGCCCCCCTGAGGCCAGCGCCTCCCCTGCTGATCCTCTTGCCCGCCCTGGTGCTCCTGCCGGTGCTGGCCCTACTGCCGCGCCAGATCCATGGCGGCGGCTTCGACCTGATCGCCCGTTTTCTCCTGGCGGCCCTGCGGCCCTCCACAGATCCCCTGGTGTGGCGCTCGGCCCTGTCGGGTCTGGCCATCACCGTGGCCGTGGCCCTGTTGGGTTGGGCGATGAGCCTGCTGGGGGGCATCGTCCTGGGGCTGGCCAGTTCCCGCACCCTCTGGCGGGTGGCCAGCGGCCATCTCTGGCCCGCCGAGGGGCTCCGGCGTTTGCTGGCCTTGCCCCGTTCCATCCATGAGCTGCTCTGGGGTCTGCTGATGCTTCAGGTCTTCGGCCTGCGGCCTGTGGTGGCCGTGGTGGCCATCGCCATCCCCTACAGCGCCCTGGTGGCCAGGGTGGTGGCCGATCTCCTCGATGGGCTGGACACCTCCCGCTTGGAGGCCCTGCGCTGCGCCGGTGCCCCCGCCCCGGCGGCCCTGCTCACCGCCCTGGGCCCGCCACTGCTGCCGGGGTTGCTGAGCTACGGCGGCTACCGCCTGGAATGCGCCCTGCGCAGCGCCACCCTGCTGGGGGTGTTTGGCCTGGGGGGCCTGGGCACCGAATTGAGGCTGACGTTGCAGTCCTTGGAATTTCGCGAGCTCTGGAGCGGACTCTGGCTGCTCTTTGCGGCCATGCTGTTGTTGGAGCAGGGCTTGGCGGCCCTGCGCCGCCGTTGGCTGGCTCCGCGGCGCCTGCGGCTGGCTCGGCCTCCCGCCTCCTCTGAGGGGCTTCAGGCGCTGCCGTCCCAGTCTGAGCGGTCCCAGGCTGAGCGGTCCCAGGCCGAGCGGCCACAGCCCGAGCGGCGCCAGGAGGCTGGCGGCCGGGAGCTGGCCCTTCTGCTCCTCGCCCTGCTGCCCCTTTGCTGGCTGGTGGGCCGGGCCCTGGGCGTCAACCTTGCCGACCTGACCACTCTCCAGCCCCTGCCACCCATGGGTCCGCCCCAATGGCAGCAGGTGCTGGCGCTGCCCTGGACCTCTCTGGTGGCCAACACCCTGGGGCTCACCCTGGTGGCGGCCGCCCTGGCCGTGGGGCTGGCCCCCTTGTTGCTTCTGGTCCTGGCCCCATGGCGTTGGGCCCAGGCTCCTCTCCGCCTGGTCTGGGCCCTGAGCCGGCTCTGGCCCCCGCCTCTCACGGCCCTGCTCCTGTTGTTTGTGCTGCAACCTGGCCTGCTCACTGCGGCCCTGGCCTTGGGGCTGCACAACCTGGGAATTTTGGGGCGCCTGCTGCTGGAGAGTTTGGATGATGCTCCCGCCGCACCTCACCAAGCCCTGCAGCTGATGGGCATTGGCCCCCGCTTGAGCCTGCTCTACGGACCCTTCAGCGCGGTCGCCCGTTCCTATCTCGCCTACGGCGCCTATCGGGCGGATGTGATGCTCCGGGAGACAGTGGTGGTTGGCCTGGTGGGGGCGACGGGCCTCGGCAGCCAGCTCATGGAAAGCCTCAGCGCCTTCGCCTGGGACCACATCCTGGCCCTGGTGGCTGTCTACAGCCTCCTCACCCTGTTGGGGGAAGACCTCAGCGATCGACTGCGTCACCAGCTCTTGAAAGCCCCAGATGCTGCGGCGCTCCCCCAGGCCGTTGCCGGGCCTGGAGAGGGTGCCGTTCTCCGTCCCTTTCCAAACTCTTAACCCCCCAGCCGACCTGTGGCCTGACAATCGATCGACCCCCTCACCCAGCTCGTGTCTCTCCTTGAGGATCTGCGTCGGCTCCGTGAGGACCTGGTGGCCATCGAACAGCAGGAGGCCAGCACCCTGGCGGCGATCGCCCCCGCCTACGGCCCCAGCGCCAGGAATCTGCTGCACTTCATCGCCTTCCATCGCAGCAACCATCCCGGCCTGGTCACGGCCCTCCGGGAGCGGGGTCTGAGTTCCCTCGAAGGCTGTGATGGCCACCTGGCCGCGTCTCTCGGGGCCGTGATCCGTGTGCTTGAGCATCTTGAGGGTCAGCCGCCCCTGCCCCATCCCCAGCCCGCTGGCCCTAGCCATCGCCACAGTCTG
>JBIIJA010000426.1:0-6313 GCA_044234195.1 Cyanobium sp.
TCTCGGGTTCCAGGGATAGTGGCAGCTTGCTGTACCACCATTCTTGGAGTTCTGGGCTAAGGCGCTGGGGGAAGAGGGTGAGCACGGTGGTGGTTGGGCGGGAGCCGGGCTGGAGAAGCTCCACGGCATAGGAGGGACAGCGCCGTGCCGCCAGATCGGGCACGAAGCGGCGGCCAATGCGCCTCCAGCTGGGTTCCTTGCTCCGCCAGGCCAGCCGGCAGCAGGGCCAGGGCAGCTCCTCGCGATCGAACAGTCGGCAGCAGGGTCCGAGCACTCTGTAGCTGTATTGGCCCCCTGGGCTGGTGTGCAAACTGCCATGGGCGAGCACGCTGTGAACCAGAGGCACTACCCCTCCTTCCAATAAAAAAGCCACCCTTTCAGGGTGGCTCAATCGCGGCCTGTTGGCGAGGGCTCAGTAAAGCTCTTCCTCGGCGTGGGTTTTGACGGTGCAATCGGAGGTGGGGTAGGCCACACAGGTCAGCACAAAACCGGCTTCGATCTGGTCGTCATCCAAGAAGCTCTGGTCGGACTGGTCCACAGTGCCAGCGGTGAGTTTGCCGGCGCAGGTGGAGCAGGCGCCAGCACGGCAGGAATAGGGGAGATCAATGCCCTGCTCTTCAGCCGCGTCGAGGATGTACTGGTCATCGGGGACCTCGATGGTTTTGTTGAGGCCCTCGGATTCGTTGATCAGGGTGACCTTGTAGGAAGCCATGGAAAAGTGATTGAGCTGACAGCCGCCAGGAAGCCTGGGACCGTAGGACCCGCCCTTCCTACATCCTCAAGGGCCAGTTCTGGAGGTTTCTGGGTCCGAGTCGGGAAAGCCCCAATCAGTGTCAGTTCTCCGATTAGTCTCCCTTATCCAATAAACCCTGCCTGGCCAGGTTGGAGTGTGGGTGGTGGAAGGGCCTGGGGAGGTGCCTCGCTGAGGCTCAAGGCAGATTGCGGATCACCGCTGAGCGCAGCGAGGGGAGTGACACAACCCCACTAGATTTCATCTTCAGCGTGGGTTCGGATGGTGCAGTCCGACTTGGCATAAGCCACGCAGGTGAGCACGAATCCGTCTGCCATCTGGTCCTCATCCAGGAAGCTCTGGTCAGATTGATCAACTGTGCCGGAGATGAGCTTGCCGGTGCAGGAGGAACAGGCCCCAGCACGACAGGAATAGGGGAGGTCGATGCCCTTCTCTTCAGCCACGTCGAGGATGTACTGGTCATCAGGGACCTCAATGGTTTTGTTGAGGCCCTTGGATTCGTTGATCAGGGTGACCTTGAAGGAAGCCATGGAAATCGGTTCTGCTGAGAGCCACCAGCGAGCTGGAGCTCAAGGACCCGCTCTTCCTACATCCTCAAGGGCCATTCATGGAGGTTTCAAGGTCCGAGTCGGCTTAGCCCCAATCAGTGTTAGTAGACCGATCAGTGTGCCTTATGTGCCGTCCCCAAAGGTCTCGATGGTCAGCAGGGCCCAGGGCTCCTGTGTGGCTGTCAGGGTGGTTCGCCATCCCTTCTGGCCCAGGCAGGTGATGAGCTCCTCGGCCTGGGTCACCAGCAGCCCACTCAGCAGCCCCCGGCCGCTGGGCTTCAGCAGACGGGAAAAGCTTCCGCTGAGCTCGGCAAGCACGGGCGCCAGGATGTTGCACAGCAGCAGATCGGCTGGCTGTCCCTGCAGCAGGGCCTCCAAGGCTTCGGCGGATCCAAGGGTGACCGGCAAGGCTGCGTTCCCATTGAGCGCGGCGTTCTCGTGACTGGCGCGAATGGCCAAGGGATCGGTGTCGGCAGCGCAGACCGTTTCGGCCCCCAGCGCCAGGGCCGCCAGCCCAAGCAAGCCACTGCCGCAGCCCAGATCGGCCACGCGCCAACCCGCCAGTGGGCTGTCGGCAGACGCTTCCCCCTGTTGCACCCGGGCTTGGCCGAGGGCCTCCAACACCTCCAGACAGAGGCGGGTTGTGGGGTGGGAGCCCGTTCCAAAGGCGAGGCCGGGGTCGATGCGAATCACATGGCGCCCTTCAGCCTCAGGTGGCTCCTGCAGCCAAGCCGGCAGCACCAACAGGGTTCGACCGATCGGGTCGGGGGCCCAATGCTGCTTCCAGGTGAGGCTCCAATCCTCATCCTCCACCCGTTGCCAACCCAGGGGGGGAAGGGGCAACTGGAAAACGTCAGCCAGTGGCTGCAGGGCCCTCTCGAGCTGCCGCAGATCCGTTTCTGGCCAGTCGGATTCCGGCAGCCAGGCCACCAGCTCCCTCTTCAGAGGGGTGCCTGGGGCGTGAAGCACGGCCAGGCGGGTGACGCCCAGTTCGGGCAGCCTCCAGAGCAGGGATTCCTCCAGCTCCACTGGCAGGGCCATGGAGAGCCGCCACCACCCTCTCTCGGTTGCCGACGAAGCCGAAGAGGCCATCAGAGGGTGACCGGGTGGGCCTCCTGAATGCCGTTGATGCTGTGGATGGTGGCCAGGAGGCTGGGGGGAATCGGATCATCCAGGCTCAACACCATCACCGCATCCCCTCGCACAATGCGGCGGCCCACCTGCATGGAGGCGATGTTGACGTTGTGCTCCCCCAAAACCGATCCCAAATGCCCAATGATTCCTGGCATGTCCCGATGGCGGGTGAAGAGCATGTGGTGGCTGGGGGCGACATTGACCGGGAAGTCGTCGATGCTGATGATGCGCTGATCGCCGTCGTTGAACACCGCCCCGGTGACGCTATGGACCCCTTTGCTGCCCCGGGAGCGCAGGAGCAGCGAGCCACCCGCGAAATCCCGGCTGCCATCATCCTTGACCTCCAACACCTTGATGCCCCGCTCCCTGGCTTCTAGGCCTGCGTTCACAAAGTTGATGCTGTCGCCCAAGGCCGTCGAGAGAATCCCCTTGAGAGCAGCGACCACCAGCGGTTGGCTTTGCAAGCTCGCAAAGTCGCCCTGCAGCCGCACCTCCAATTCACTCACCTGGCCGCCACCCATCTGGCTCAGGAGGTGCCCGAGGGTTTCTGCCAGCAGCAGGTGAGGCTTGAGCTGGTTGAGCAACTCGGGAGTTAGCCCGGGGATGTTGACGGCGCTGCGGGCTGGGAGGCCCAGCAGCACATCGCGGATCTGCTCAGCCACATCGATGGCCACGTTTTCCTGGGCTTCGGCCGTGGAGGCGCCCAAATGGGGAGTCAAAATCAGGCGATCCTTCACGCTGCGCAAGGGGGAGTCCTTGGCCAGGGGCTCGGTCGCAAACACGTCCAGAGCGGCCCCAGCGATCACCCCCTCGTTTAAGGCTTCAGCCAGGGCAGCTTCATCCACAATCCCTCCCCGGGCACAGTTCACCAGCCGGGCAGAGGATTTCATTGTGCGCAGCAGGTCTGCATTCACCAGGTTTTCCGTTTCCGTGGTGCGGGGCAGATGGAGGCTGATGTAGTCGGCCTCCGCAAACAACTGGGGCAAGGGCAAGAGTCGCACCTGCATCTGCTGGGCCCGTTCCGGTGAGATGAAAGGGTCGTAGGCCGTCACCTCCATGCCCATGGCGCGGGCCACCCGTGCCACGTGGGAGCCGATCTTGCCGAGTCCCACAACCCCCAACACTTTTTTGTAGAGCTCGTTCCCCACGTAGCTCTTGCGGTCCCAGCCGCCCGCCATCATGCTCGCGTGAGCCTGGGGCACATGCCGTGAGAGGGAGAGCATCAGGGCCAGGGCGTGTTCGGCGGCGGCAATCGTGTTGCCTTCTGGGGAGTTGACCACCAGCACCCCGCGGCGAGTGGCCGCAGGGACGTCCACGTTGTCAACGCCCACCCCGGCTCGCCCGATGATCCGCAGCCGATGGGCCGCCTCAATCACATCGGCGGTCACCTGAGTTCCTGAACGGATCATCAGGGCGTCGTAATCCTCAATGCAGCGTTTCAGCTCCTCCGGAGCCAGGCCCGTGCGCACATCCACCTGGGACACCTGGGAGAGAATGTTGATCCCGGTCTGATCAATGGGATCGGAAACCAAAACCTTCGTCATGTCCGGCGTAAGTGGGGCGCGCTGCGGGGGATGGGGCGGGTGACACCGCTGGCTGCGGCCGAAGGTGCAGTGTAGACAGCAACGGTGAAGCCTTCTGGAGGGAACCTGTGGGGATGACTGTGGTGGTGGTGCTTGAAAGTCGCCGGCGTTTGCGGGAGTTGCGCGACCAGCTCGCCGCCCTTCAGCCGCCCTTGGCCTCCTTGGTGGCGGTGGGGGAAGGGGAAACGCCCCTGGAGCAGGTGGCTGAGCTCAATCCCGCCTTGGCTCGCCAGCGCCGCCAAAAGGGGATGGCCCTTTGGTTGATTCCCTTTGGCTTCTTCGCAGGCCTCACTTTCACCCAGATCACTGATTTGCAGACTTTTGCCGCCCTGGGTCCCCTGGGGGAACCGTTGGTTGGGGGCCTGCTGGGGATGGGCTCGGGGTGGATGGGCAGTTTTGTGGCGGCGGCTAGCGTCAGTTCCGAAGTGGACGACCGCATCCGCACCCTGCGGAACCGCTTGGAGGAGGGCAGCTGGTTGTTGGTGCTGGAGCCCGCGACGGGGACCGAGGTGCCCTGGAGTGTGCTGCAGCAGGCCCGGCCCAAAGCTGTCGTGCGTCTTGGGGAGGGTTAGGTGTTGACCCCTGGACCCCTTCCAGAGAGGCCGGTTGGAGGGGATGCCGATCGATCCGACGCAGCCCTGGCCGGCCCTCCCTCTAGCCAGGAGTCCCCGTTAGAGGCTGTGTGCGCGGCAGCGGAAGACACGCTTCGAACCTGGCAGCCTCACTGGACCCCCTTTTTGGATCCTCTGGTGTTGCAGGAGGCCCAAGATCGCCTTGGGCAACGCAGCGATCTCCACCTCAGCAGTGAGGGGGGTTACCCCGGGGCCGTGCGGCGGCGCTTGTTGCTGCAACGCCTGGAAACGGTCTCCTTGGAGTCGGCTCCGCCCGCAGGTCTGAAGGGACTGGAGCTGAGCGGGAATTTTCTGTTTGATCCAGCCACCGCTGCTGAGATGCGCGAGGGGGTGCACCAGGCAGGGGCTTCTCCAGGGGAGCTGGGGGATGTGTGGCTGCGGGGCGATCGGGGGGCCCAGGCCATCATCAGCGAGGAGCTGGGGGCCTGGCTGGATGGCTGTCTGGCCCAGGTGCGGAGTGTGGAGGTGCGCTTTGAGGTGCGGCCCTTGGCCGAGCTGCAATTTCCCCCCCAGAGGTCCCCCCGAAGCCTGCAAACCGTGGAGGCCTCCCTTCGGGTGGATGCGGTGGCCTCTGCCGGCTTCGGGATGTCCCGCTCCCGCATGGTGGCCCTCATTCGCCAAGGCGCTCTCCTGGTGGATTGGCGTCCGGTGAGGTCCCCAAGCCAAGAGGTGTGCGCGGGCCAACGGCTTCAGCTGGAGGGTCGGGGGGAACTCGAGATCTCCCGTGTAGACCCAACCCAGCGGGGGCGTTGGCGCATTGCCATGGTGCGGCGTTGATCCGAGGAACGGGCCCGAGCGCCCAAGGACAGCAGAAGAGGACCGAGGGTTTGGGTTTGGTGGCTGAGGATTGGCTGCTAAGGTCGACCCCAGGCAAAGAAGGCGAGACGTCGCGCCAACATTGCCCGCCCAGGGGGCGATTAGCTCAGAGGTAGAGCACTACCTTGACACGGTAGGAGTCACTGGTTCGATTCCAGTATCGCCCACTTCCCGCTTCAGGGCTGCCTTGTGATCACCCCTGCCGTGAACGACACCTGCACCCAAGTGGTTGTGGGCATGGGTCGTTCTGGAATCGGAGCCGCACGGTTGTCGCGGGCCCTGGGCCACCCCGTGATCCTTCTCGAAAGTCGTTCCGACGAGGCCCTGGAGGCCCAGGCCGCCACCTTGCGGGAGGACGGGATCCAGGTCCAGCTCGCTGCCCCTCTTCAGCTGGACACCTTTGCGTCCCTGCCGCGCCCCCTCACCGTGATCGTGAGCCCGGGGATCCGCTTTGATCATCCGGTTCTGGAGGCCCTCAGGCAGCAGGGGGTGCGGGTGCAGGGGGAGATCTCCCCGGCGTGGCAGTGCCTCGGGGGGACCACCCCCTGGATCGGGATCACGGGCACCAATGGCAAAACCACCGTCACCCATCTGGTTCACCATCTGCTGGCCCAGGCGGGCCTGGATGGGCCGATGTGCGGGAATGTGGGCTTCTCCGCCGCCGAGCTCGCCCTGGAGCGCCTCACAAGCGGCCAGCCGCCCCAGTGGCTGGTGGTGGAGCTGAGCAGCTACCAGATCGAGGCCTCCCCCGAGGTGGCTCCCCGCATCGGCGTGTGGACCACTCTCACCCCGGACCACCTGGAGCGCCACGGCACCCTCGATCACTACCGAGCCATCAAACGCAGCCTC
>JBIIJA010000123.1:0-6276 GCA_044234195.1 Cyanobium sp.
GCGGATGCTGGATGGCCGTTCAAGATTGTCGCAAGAGGACACGATGGTGCTCTCCCACGTGGTGCGCGCCATCGGCAAGATGCGCGATGCGGCAGACAGCGAAGACATGCTCGAATCTCTCAGCGAAGGCGGCAACGCCTCCCGAGTGATCGCAGCTGGTGCGATTGGCATCAACCCCGGTGATGCGGGAGGAATCTATTACCTGTCTCACCTCAATCACGCCAAGAAGCGGTCCAGCCTGTCTGGCCCTCCCTCCGATCGGCTCGTGGCCCTCCTGTTGAAACTTCGCAATGACCCCATCCCCATCGTCAAAGAAGCCGCTGAGCAATCTGCCATCACGATCAGCCATGCCTGGGGAGAGCTGGGCCTGACCCGACCAGCTTCTCGTCCTCTCGCAACGACTGAGCTGATGGAGCATCAGGCGAGACTGGGGGCCACCAACCAACCCTTCGCAGGCAGGATCTGCAAGGCAACTACCGCCAACATGCATGGGCTCAGCGCAGGGCTCTCGCCCAACTCGATTGTTGCGCTGACCAGCGTCCATGTTCTTGACGTGCTTTTTTATGGTGCCGCTGGCATGTTGATCCCCGACCAGGGAATGCTCAGCCATCAATGCCTGCGGCTGATCGGCGCGAACGTTCCTTTCGCACTGTTGCCTCCCGACGTCATCCAACAGCTCCCTGAGGGCGCCTGGGTGACGGTGGATCAGAACGGTGTGTTGAGCGAACGAATCAATTGAGGGCCCCCCTCCCTACACTCACGCCCACGCTCCCTCGCCCATGTCCGACTTTTCGCTGAGACGGCGCCGGCTGCTCGGTGCGGCGGCCGTGGCCACCACCGCGGGGGCCCTCGCCTCCTGCCGCATCCGTCGCGCGGACGACGTCAAGGCCGGATCGGCCCTGCCCCTGGTGCGCTGGCGCATGGCCACCAGTTGGCCCCATTCCCTCGACACCATTTTTGGTGGAGCGGAAACCATCAGCCGTCGCGTGCGGGAGATGAGCGATGGCCGCTTTCTCATTCAGCCCTTCGCCGCCGGAGAGCTGGTGCCTGGCCTGGAGGTGTTGGAGGCGGTGCAGAACGGCTCGGTGGAATGCGGCCACACCGCCAGCTACTACTACCTCGGCAAAAATCCAGCCCTCGCCTTTGGCACCGCCGTGCCCTTCGGCCTCACGGCCCAGCAGCAAAATGCCTGGCTTTATGAGGGCGGCGGGCTGGGGGCGATCGATCGGCTCTATGCCGACTTCGGCGTGCGCAGCTTCCCGGCCGGCAACACCGGCGCCCAGATGGGGGGCTGGTTTAAGCGGCGACTGGAGGGCCTGGCTTCCCTGCAGGGCCTGAAGATGCGCATCCCCGGCCTGGGCGGCAAGGTGATGGCCGCCTTGGGGGTGAACGTGCAGGTGCTCCCCGGCGGGGAGATCTTCCTGGCCCTGGATCGGGGTGCCATCGACGCGGCGGAATGGACGGGCCCCTACGACGACGAGAAGCTGGGCCTCAACAAAGCCGCTCGCTACTACTACTACCCGGGCTGGTGGGAGCCCGGCCCCACCCTCACCGCCCTAGTGAATCTGCAGGCCTGGCGCAAGCTGCCCAAGGAGTATCAGGCCATGTTCGCCGCGGCCTGCCACGAGGCCAATGGGCTCATGCTCAGCCGCTACGACGCCCTCAACGCCACGGTGCTGCAGCGGTTGGTGAAGGGCGGCACCCAGCTGGAGCCCTACGGAGAGCCCATCCTGAAGGCGGCCCGAGCCGCCACCGATCAGATCCTGGCCGAGAGCGCCGCCGATCCCACCTTCAAAAAGGTCTACGACCAGTGGCAGACCTTCCGCCGGGAGGTGTTTGCCTGGAACCGGGTGAATGAGTTTTCCTACGCCCGCTTCGCCTTTGGCGAGCCCAAGGAGGCGCCATGAGCCCCTGGCTGGCTGTGGCCGATCGCATCGACGCCCTCAATCGCGCCGCCGCGGCCCTGGGGCGCTGGGCCCTGCTGCTCATGCTCGCCCTGGGCACCTGGAACGTGGTGGGCCGCTACGTGGGCCTGGCCGTGGGCCGCAACCTCAGCTCCAACGCCTTGATCGAGGGGCAGTGGTACCTCTTCGATTTGATGTTTCTGCTGGCCATGGGCTATGCCCTCCAGCGGGATGACCATGTGCGGGTGGATGTGCTGCAAAGCCGCTGGAGCCCCAGGCGACGGGCCCGGGTGGAGCTGGCCGGCACCCTGGGCCTGCTGCTGCCCTTTGTGTTGGTGGTGTTGGTGGCCTCGGTGGAGCCCACCTTGGCCTCCTGGCGCCTGGGGGAAGTCTCCCCCGATCCGGGGGGTCTGCCGCGCTACTGGGTGAAGAGCCTGATCCCCCTGGGCTTTCTGCTGCTGGGGTTGCAGGGGGTGGCCCATGCCATCCGTCTGCAGCATGGCCAGCGCGTGGGAAAGCACGACCACGGCGGGGAGGGCTGAGCGGTGGAACTGGAAGTGTTGGGCTGGGTGATCTCTTTCGCGCCCGGGGAAATCTTGGGGCCTGGGATGTTTCTGGGGCTGGTGGTGGCCCTGCTGAGCGGCTTTCCGGTGGCCTTTGGCCTGGGGGGCGTGGCGGTGCTGTTTGCCGCGCTGGCGATGGCCTTGGGGGTGTTTGACGCCTCCTTCCTGGCGGCGTTGCCTCAGCGGATCTTCGGGATCATGGGCAACATCACCCTGCTGGCCATCCCGGCCTTTGTGTTCATGGGGGCCATGCTCGAGCAATCGGGCATCGCCGAGCGGTTGCTGGAAACCATGGGCCGGCTGATGGGGCGCCTGCGGGGCGGGCTGGCCCTGGCGGTGGTGCTGGTGGGCACGGTTCTGGCGGCCACCACCGGGGTGATCGCCGCCACGGTCACCACCATGGGGCTGATCTCCCTGCCGGCCATGCTGCGGGCCGGCTACGACCGCGCCTTGGCCACTGGGGTGATCGTCGCCTCCGGCACCCTTGGCCAGATCATCCCGCCGTCGATCGTGCTGGTGGTGTTGGGCGATCAGCTGGGAGTGCCGGTGGGGGAGCTGTTCCTGGGGTCGGTGATCCCTGGGCTGTTGATGAGTGGCGCCTTTGCCATTTACGTGCTGGTGATCAGCGCCCTGAGGCCCCAGCTGGCGCCACCGCTCGACACCACAGGCCTGCCGCCCCTCACGGCGGGGGGCTTGCTGAAGGTGTTGGCGGCGCCGCTGGGATTGATCCTGCTGGTGCTCGGCAGCATCTTCTTTGGCATCGCCACCCCCACCGAAGCGGGGGTGCTCGGGGCGGTGGGGGCCATGGCCCTGGCTGCTGCCCAGGGGGGCTTCAGCCGGGCGGCCCTGCGGCAGGTGTGCGATTCCACCCTGCGCACCACGGCGATGGTGCTCGCCATCTTGATCGGCTCCACCGCCTTCAGCCTGGTGTTTCGCGGCGTGGGGGGGGATGTGCTGATCAGTGATCTGCTGCTCAACCTTCCCGGCGGCCGGGCGGGCTTTTTGGCGGTGAGCATGCTCGTGATTTTCGCCCTGGGCTTTTTCATCGACTTCTTTGAAATCGCCTTCATCGTGGTGCCCCTGCTGCTCCCCACCGCCCGCCAGTTGCTCGGGCCGGAGGGGCTCCTCTGGCTGGGCGTGGTGATCGGCGCCAACCTGCAGACCTCCTTCCTCACGCCCCCCTTCGGCTTTGCCCTCTTCTACCTGCGGGGCGTGGCGCCGCCGGGGGTGAGCACCGGCGACATCTACCGTGGCGCCGTGCCCTTCATCGCCCTGCAGCTCTCTGTGGTATTGCTGCTCTTGCTGTTCCCCCAACTCGTTACCACCCTGCCTTCCCTGGCCCGTGCCGCCGGCTGACGCCCCGCCCCCTGCCGCTCCCGGTGGATCTGCCGGGGCCCCCGAGGGGCCCAGCCCGCCCCGCTCCGCCCAGGCGCCGCTCACCAGCGAGGCGGCCCTGGCCCTGTTTGATCGGCTGGAGCCGGTGACGCCGGAGGAGCTGCTGGGCAGCTGGCGGGGGGAGGGCTTTGCCACGGGCCATCCCCTCGATGGGCTGCTGGAGGCCTGGCACTGGCAGGGCAAGCGCTTCGACAGCCTGGAGGAGGTGCATCCCCTGGTGTTTGGGGGCCTGGGGGGCGGCCAGGTGCATGTGGATCCGTCGCGGCTGCCGATCGGCTTGTTGCGGGCGAGCTGGGTGGGCCGGCTGGTGCCCTTTGGCGGGTTGTTCCCCTGGCTGGCGCCGCTGGTGGCCACCCGCCGCTCCGCCGCCCGCCTGCGCGGCACCCTCTACCGGGGCAAGGTGTCGGCCACGATGGTGTACGACGCCTTGCCCATCCTGGATGTGTTTCGCCGGCTGGATGGCGACCGCCTGCTGGGGCTGATGGATTGCAAGGGGATGGCGCAGCCGTTCTTTTTTGTGTTGCGGCGGCAGGGGGGCTGAGGGGCGCCCCTGGTTTATGGGAAGCGGGTTTGAGCAGAGGCTCGCCGGCATTTGCCTGGTTATGACGACTGCATTGCTCTATTATTGTCTGTATAGGGGAGAATGTATGGCCGACAATCAATATTTAGAATCTTTAAACTCTGACTTTGTTAGGGCAAGACTGGGGCTTGCGCAAGCTCTTCTGGAAGATTCAGACCGTCTTCCCGGTGATTCTGGGTATTATGCCGATCTCTGGGCTGAGCGGCATCCACGGCATGAACGTGAAGCCCTCGTGAATTACCTGCTGCTGACATGTATTGATAAGTTGGGCCAAAAACGACGATTTCTGTCATTTGATGATTGGTTAAATAGTAAGAAAGCCAAGCATGAGAATGAGCGTGCGCATGTTCTTGATGGGCTGCAAGCATTCACCTCTCATGAAGATGCTGCGCGTGCTCTTTCGTCAAGATACTTTCAATTGTATGGAGTGAAAAATCGCTTTTTTTGGGTATCGCGAGCCTTTCGGAAGGCTGCAGGCGCCGATTGCTCTCTTCGATTTCAATCAGTGTCTCCCCCCCCGATGTCGCTGAAGGAGTGCCAACTCAACCTTTGGACGAGTCCGACTCACAGACTGAAGCCAGAAAATTTGAATTTCTATATTCAAAGCGTAATCGCTTTACCCATGAGCTAGTGCAACACGATCAGACTTCCAAGCCAATTCATTCGCTACTTCCGGGTGTATATGATTTGCCGAGAGAAAATGCCGCTTCTTGGCTTGTGGAGCTACGGAACGAAAGGCTGGTTTACCAGTGTGGCTTTTCGGAAGTGCAATGGGATCGGAAAAAGAAGCTGAACTACCATTATATTGTGAGAGATTGGCCCTTTCTGCTATTCGAGATCTTGCATGAAGCAATCGGAATTGAATTTGACAGGACAATGATTGATTTGTGGGTTCAAGTGGTAAAAAGGGATCGCTCGCAAGGCTTGATTTGGCGATGGCCTTTTGTTAAGCATTCACAGATCAAGGATCTTGTCACAAATAAGCTGCCTGATTCCTGAACTTGGCTGGTGCAAAACGTGTGAGTGCCCCAGGCGCATCCTCCGCTTGCCGCAGCCACAGCAGGGCCCGCTGGTGCGCTCCCTCCAGGCTCATGGGAAGCGGCTGCCTTTGAGCAGCGGGATGGCTTCGGCTTTCACCGTCCGCCAGAAGGGCGCGTCGCCATGGCGGGCCAGAAGCTCCGGGGCCGCCACGAGCGGTTGCAGCGGCAAGGGGCAATCCTGCAGCGCCTCAAGCACGGCGTCATAGGCCTCCAGCAGGCGTTGCTCCCCCAATCCCATCACCAGCAGATCCACATCCGAGTGGCGGCTGGCGGTGCCGCGGGCCCAGCTGCCAAACAGCCAGAGACCCTGGGGTTGCACCTGCTCCACCAGGGCTGCGAGGGCTGGCAGCAGCTGCTCCCGCAGGGGCAGGGGAAGATTGTCGGCTTCGATCAGCCGATCGAACTCAGGCCGCACGCGCCCTCCGGCTGCCAGGGTCCAACTGTAGGGCGCGCGGGCTGGTCACGTCCCAGCGGAGAGGCCGGCGAGCAGCTCGCGCAGCGCGGGAATCTTGGGCTGGTCGGCCGGGGCCAGGCGACCCTGGCGCTCCAAGGTTTCCAGAAGGGTGAGGGCCCGCTGGAGCTGGGGGGCGCTGGGGGGATCGGCTGCTAGGCCGGCCTTCACCAGCGAGATCGCCAGATCGATTTGAAGATCGGCGCGATCGGGCTCGGCTGCGGCCAGGCGCTCAAAGATGGTGAGGCTGTTTTGATAGGCCTGGCGTGCGGGCTCACCCTGGCCGAGGGCACGATAGAGATCGCCCATTTTGTTGTAGGAGACGGAGAGATCGCGCTGAAGA
>JBIIJA010000124.1:0-6242 GCA_044234195.1 Cyanobium sp.
GGGCCCCCTGGGCCCCGCCCATCTGGCGGCGGGCAAAGAACTGGAGCACCAGGATGAAGATCAGCGGTGGCACCACCCAGCTCAAGATCGTGGTGAAGAGGTTGGGTTTGGCTGGGGGCGCCGCCGCGAATTCCACCCCATGCTTTTCCAGCCGCTGGGGCAGCTCCATGTCGAAGATGGGCGTGGTGGCGAGCACCGTGGGGGCGCCTTCCACGGTGGGCGCCTTGAGCTCATATTTGATCTGGTCGGAGGTGATGTAGGCCCGCTTCACGTTGTCCGCATCCACCTGGCCGATAAACAAGGAGTAGGGGACACGGGGCACTTGGGAGCCAGGGTTGGTGAACAGATTGCTCAGCAGCAGCAGCGTGCCCAGGCCGATCAACAGCAGATTGATCAGGCCAAACCGGCGGTTGGGGCGGTTGTCGTCCTGGCGGATGGCCATGCAGCAGAGGGTACGGAATAGACCCAAGCTAGGCAACGGCGCCCACCCCTGCCCCATCCCCAGGGCAGGAGAACCGAACGCCCCATCCCATGTGCGGCCGCTACTCCCTCACCACTGCCATCGACCGGCTGCTGCCGCACCTGAAGGGACCCTTGCCGGAGGGGCTCCTGGAGCATTACGCCCCCCGGCCCCAGGTGCGACCGGGCGAACCGGTGCTGTTGCAACGGCAGGAGCATGGACGGTTGGAGGTGGCTCTCGCCCTGTGGGGCCTTCTGCCGGAGTGGAGTCGGGATCCTCTCGGGATGCAGAAGCCGTCACGCCGGCCGATCAATGCCCGCAGCGAGACCGCGGCCGAGAAGCCGAGCTTCCGAGGGCCGTGGCGCCATCGCCGGGCGCTCCTGGCGGCCGATGGTTTCTATGAGTGGCAACGCCGCACCGATCCAGCCACTGGCCGGGTCTGGAAGCAGCCCTGGCACTTCCGCCGCCGCGATCAGGCTCCATTCTGGATCGGCGGGCTCTGGGACCGGTGGGTGGGTCCCGATGGAGGGGAATTAGATACCTGCTGTGTGCTGACCACAGCCCCCAACGACATGATCGCGCGGGTGCATGACCGCATGCCTGTGATCATTCCCGATGGCCTGGAGGAGCCCTGGCTGTCCCCCGCCGATGGGCCGGGCCTAAGGGCGCTGGAGCCGCTGATGGCTCCTTGGGATCCGGCTGGGTGGGAGGCGGTGAAGCTGGAGGTGATGCCGTCTGCAGGCGCCAGCAACCCCTGATCGTGCGATGGAACCGGAGAAGGTTCCCTTTAGGCGTTGCGTTCTTCTTGATGGAAAGGCCCCATCCCAGAGGAGGCGATTAGGTCTACCTTCGCCGATCGCTGTTAATGTTGAAAATTGAGGAGTAAGCAGCATTCTGGGCGAAAGCCAGGCTCTTACTCTGCTCGCCTCCACTCTCATCGCCCCCATGCCATTGCCTTACATGTCCCAGATGAGGGTTGGCGCAGCGGTGCAGAGTCTCAAGCAAGTGATGTCATTGCTGGGTTTGCCGCTGGCTGTTGGTTCGGTCTCGTCCCCTGAGACCTTTCTCTCGGCCCATGCCGCAAAAGTGCTGAATCCAGATCGATCACTCGACCTGGGCTGCGGACGTTTCCCCCGAAATCCATTTGGTGCTGTGGAGGCCAAGGGCGTGGACATTCACCCCTTCCCCGCCCATCCCGACGTGGTTTCCGCCGATCTTTTCAACCAGTCTATTCCCTTTCCAGAACAAAGCTTCGGAGCCGTCACCGCCTTTGATTTCATCGAGCACATTCCGAGAGTTGTCTGCCAGGAAGGATCGACCAGGCTCCCATTTATTGAACTCATGAATGAAATCTATCGAGTTCTGGAATATGGCGGCCTTTTCTACTCTCAAACTCCTGCTTTTCCCTCGAAATCTGCCTTCCAAGACCCCACCCACGTCAACATCATCACTGAAGACACATTTCCCATCTATTTCTGCACAGTTAATAATAGCCGCCCCTACGCGGAAGATTATGGCTTTACCGGTAGATTTGAGCTTGTTCAACAGGCGTGGTGGGATGGCTGGCTGCTCACGCTGATGCGCAAGTTGAAGGAGCCTCAATAACCACTCTTTCCGGGATCTCAGGTCGGATGAGGCAGGAAGCAGGCCGCGCCGATCGTCGGGAGCCCTCTGTGGCCAAGCCCCGGCTGAGACACACCACTTAGCCTCAGCAAGGTTGACGTGACGTGCATTGCCATGAGCTTGGAGCAACTGGACGCCTTTCTGGCACTGGCCCGGGAGCGCCCCGACCTTGACCGTCGCCTGCACAACAGCGACGACCCCTTGGATTTGGCGTCCTTTCTTGCCTTGGCCAGAGCGGAGGGGTTCGAGCTTGAGGAGGCTGATGTGATCGCCGCCCAGTTGCGCTCGGAGGAGGCTCTCAGCGACGCAGAGCTTCAGGAACGGGCGGCGGTCGAGGCCCGCCGGTTGCGCCACTTCATCCCGGGCTGAGCCGTGGCAGCTTCTCCGATCGCCCCCCGTGAGCGGGTGTCCGACTACCCACGCCCACCGGCCCTGGTGGCGTGCGAGCGCCACATCCGGGTGGAGGCCCTTGGCCGGCTCCTGGCCGACACCTGCCGCTCCTTCCGGGTGCTGGAAACCTTCCACCCCCCCACGTTCTATCTGCCGCCAGACGCCTTCGATCTCACGATGCTGCGGCCCGCGGCCGGGCGCAGCTTTTGCGAGTGGAAGGGTTTGGCCCGCTATTTCGACGTGGTGGCCCCCGATGGCCGGGCCTTGGAGCGGGTGGTGTGGCAGTACCCCCAGCCCACCCCCGCCTACGCGCCCCTAGCGGGTTGGTATGCCCTCTATCCCGGCGCGATGGATGGCTGCTGGGTGGATGGCGAACCGGTCGTGGCGCAGCCGGGGGGGTTCTACGGAGGCTGGATCACCAGCGATGTGGAGGGCCCCTTCAAGGGGGATCCGCTCCATCCAGAGCTCATCTGAGCCGGACCGGCTCCTGCCCTGGCGCCAGCCTTCCCCCCTGCCGCGCCAGCTCATCGCCCACCTCCAGGAGCAGCTCCTGCCGCAGGGCATGGAAGGCCTCCGGATCCCCGCTGAGTCCGCATTCCAGCCGCAGCTGCAACACCCCTTCTTTCACGCCGCTGTAAGCCACCCGCAGGGGCAACTCCGGCCGCACCTGGGGATGGTTCGCCAACTTCTCCCGCAGGGCCGCCACGATGGCCTCGGCCTGGGCCCTGCTGGGCACCTCCACCCCCACCTCCAGCACGAGGCGGCGATGGGGCCGGCGGCTGCTGTTGAGCACTGCGGAGTGGGTGAAGAGGCCGTTGGGCACATACAACAAGTCCCCATCCAGCGTCAGCAGCTCACTGTTCAACAGCCCAATCGCCAGCACCGTCCCGGCGAGCCGCTGGCTGGGCAGTTCAATTTGATCGCCCACCGCAAAGGGGCGATTGATGTAAAGCATCAGCCCACTCAGCAGGTTTTCCACCAGGGTTTTGGCTCCAAAGCCCAGGGCCGCCGCTCCAAGACCGCTGGCGGTGAGGAGCACTGCGGCGGAGACGCCCAGGAGTTTGAGCACCGCGAGTCCCCCCATCAGGGCCACCAGGCCTGTGATCGTCTTGTTGATCAGATCGAGGGCCGCGGCCCGCTCCCGCTCCCCTTGGCCTTGCCACCAGCCCTCCTCCTGGGCCAGCCGTTGCAGCAGGCTCGTTTTGAGGCGAAGCAGGGTCCACATCACCCCCAGGGTGAGGAGCGCATCCCGCACCCCACGGGCCGTGCTGGGCAAATCCCAGCCCGAGGCCTCCAGACGGCTGTGCAGCCATCCCGTCAGCCCGGCCACCAGAAGGGTCAGGGCCCCACTGAGCCGCGCCCGCCGCAGCAGCAGTGCGGCCGTAGAGCCCCTGGGACACCGGGAGGCCAGCACATCCAGTCCCACCCAGGCCAGGGCTGCCAGCAGGGGGGCCGTCAGGGGCACGGGCCATTGGAGCGGGTTGTCCAGGAGCGTCATCGCTCGCCCCCGGCGCCGTCCACCGCCGCCCTCCAAAGAAGGTCGCCCTTCAGCCAATCCACCCTTGGCGCCCCCAGCTCCCTCACGTCCGCCATGGTCTGGGCGCCGAGGAGCCCAAGGGGCGTGCGTGCGGGCTCCCCGCCCAGCAGCTTGGGGGCGATCACCGCCGCCACCTCCTGCACGCAGCCCTCCCTCAGGGCCGCGGCGGCTAGGGCCGGACCGCACTCCCAGAGCACCTGGTTGCAGCCCCTGGTGGCCAGGGCCGCCAGCAGGGATAGGGGGCCGCAGGGCTCCAGGGCGAGTCGCTCGACACCGAGGGCATCCATGCGGCTGCAGGCCTCCAGGCTGGCCTCGGGTCCGTGGACCACCAGGGTGGCGGCCTCCTCGGGGTTCCAAAGATGGGCTTCAACAGGGAGATCAAGCTCCTGGCTCAGTACCACCCGCAGGGGCTCCGGCTGGCGCCTGCCGCGGCTGGTGAGGTGGGGATTGTCGGCGCGCACCGTGCCACCCCCCACGATCACGGCATCACAGCGGGCCCGGAGCCCATGCACCCATTGCCGCGCCGCCGGCCCGCTGATCCACTGGCTGATGCCATTGGGCAGCGCCGTGCGGCCATCCAGGCTCATGGCCCACTTGAGCACTCCCAGGGGCCGCCCTTCTTGGCAGCGGTGCAGAAAAGCCCGATTTTGCAGGCGGGCCTGGGCCTCCCCAACGCCCTCCACCACCTCCAGGCCCGCGGCCCGCAGCCGGGCCAGGCCCTCCCCTCCCACCCGGGGATCCGGATCGGTGAGGGCCACCACCACCCGGGCCAGGCCCGCCGCGATCACCGCCTCACAACAGGGGGGCGTACGGCCGTGGTGGCAACAGGGCTCCAGGGTCACCACCAAGGTGCCGCCCCGTGCCCGCTCTCCCGCCTGCCGCAGGGCCTCCACTTCCGCGTGGGGTTCGCCGGCCCTGGCATGGAAGCCCTCCCCCACCAGCTCTCCTGAAGGGTCCAAGACCACCGCCCCCACCAAAGGATTGGGACTGGTGCGGCCCTCCCCCAGCGCCGCCAACTGCAGGGCCCGATCCATCCACCGGCTCCAACCCGTCATGGCGCCCCGTCGGGGTCCTTCCAGTTGGGTAACTGCCGCCATTCCCCCACCACATAGGGAGGCACGGGAAGCTCGGTGAACACCCCGGGCAACTCCAGCCGCAGGGGGCGGTTGCTCTGCAGATCCTCCAACAGGGGGGCCAGGTCGAATTCCGCAGCCGCGTCGCGGCCATCGCCCACCAGCTTGGGGTTGGCCAGGGTGACATCCGCCAGCTCCCACAGCCGGCGGCCGCTGCTCACCAGCAGGGGGGTGGGGTGATCCAGCCGCACCCGGCCCGGGTAACCCACGATCCGCAGGCGCAATGGCCCCCCCTTCGCCCCTTCCCGGTAGGCCACCACCTGCCAGCTGCGGTAATCCAAATCACGGAGGGTTTCCAGGCTGCGCACCACCCCCGTGGCGGTGAGGGTGTCGGGGTGGGCGTGGATCAAGGCGGCCGCTGGCGCGGCCTGGAGCCCCACCATGAGTGCCATGAGCAAGGGCAGCAGGGTTCGCTGGATGGCCCACCAGCCCCAGGTTTGGCCAGGGCGCCGACGGCAGGTGGGGCTCATGGCTGGGCGACCGCCTGCCGGTTGGCCCCCGGGATGGGTTGCCAGCCGGTGTGGGTGGCCCAGAGGGCCCAGATCGCCATGGCGCGCAGGTAGTGGCAGGCCCGGAAGGTTCCTGCGGCGGTGATTGCTTCGGGGGTGCGGAATTGCAAGCCCCCCCCATACACCTGCTCCACTACGGCGGTGGTGATGGCCAGGGCGGTGCTGGTCTCTCCCATCAGCCGGTAGTAGGCCGCCAAGCCGAAGTTGATGCCGGTCCAGACCTCCAAAGGGTGGGTGCCCTTGGGATCGAGAGGGGTGCCATCCCGGCGGAGCCCGTTGGCGACCCCCAGGCGCCCCCCCTCAAAACGCTCGAAGCAGGCTTCCCGAATGGCCCGCAAAGAGGATCGCGCTCGCTCATCGGCCACCACCGGCGGCAAACCCAGCAGGCGGGCATAGAAATCGCCGCAGAGCTGATCGGCCATCACCACGGGGGTGCCGCTCTCGGCATCGATCGAATAAAACTCCCCATTCCAGAGCAGGCGATCGAAGTTGGCGCGGGATTGCTCCAGCCAACGGCCAAACTCCCTCTGCTCCCCTGCCGTGTCGAGGCCCAGCTCCAGCTGCAACCGTTGGGCCATCGCCAAGATGGC
>JBIIJA010000125.1:0-6222 GCA_044234195.1 Cyanobium sp.
CGCGGCTTTATTTCGCCCTCTTGTTGGTGCAGGCCTCAGCCCAGGCCATGGTGTTTCTATCCCAAGATTTTTTGCTGTTTTTCCTGGCTTGGGAGCTCGAATTGGTGCCGGTCTATCTGCTGATTGCCATCTGGGGTGGGACCCAAAGGCAATACGCCGCCACGAAATTCATCCTCTACACCGCCACGGCGTCCTTGTTGATTCTGGTGAGTGGCTTGGCTTTGGCCCTCTCTGGTGACACCTTCACCCTGAATTTGAGTGAGTTGGCGAGCCGTTCCCCCGGAGGCACCTTTGGCCTGCTCTGCTACCTCGGCTTTCTGATTGGGTTTGGAGTCAAGCTTCCCATGTTCCCGCTGCACACCTGGCTGCCCGATGCCCATGGGGAGGCCAATGCTCCGGTGTCGATGCTGTTGGCTGGGGTGCTCCTGAAAATGGGCGGTTACGCCCTGCTGCGTTTCAACGTGCAGATGCTCCCCGAGGAGCATTTGCGTCTAGCCCCTGCCCTGATGGTGCTGGGCATCGTGAACATCATTTGGGGGGCCCTGAATGCGTTCGCCCAAGACAATGTGAAGCGTCGGATCGCCTGCAGTTCGGTGAGCCACATGGGCTTTGTGCTTTTGGGCATCGGGGCTGTGGATGCCCTTGGCATGAGCGGCGCGATGTTGCAAATGATCAGCCATGGCCTGATCGCGGCGGCGATGTTTTTCGTGACGGGTGTCTTTTACGAGCGCACCAAAACCCTCTCCATTCCCAACATGGGCGGCTTGGCCAAAGTCTTGCCGATCACCTTTGCCTTTTTCTTGGCCAGCTCTTTGGCTTCCTTGGCTCTCCCTGGGATGAGTGGCTTTGTCAGTGAGATCACGGTGTTCCTGGGCATCACCTCCAACGCCAATTTCACGACTGGCTTCCGAGTGATCACCATCGTGCTGGCGGCCATTGGCCTGGTGCTCACCCCGATCTATTTGCTGTCGCTTTGCCGGCGGGTGTTCTTCGGCCCCCGGATTCCGGCCTTGGCGATGGTGGGAGATATGAATCCCAGGGAGCTGGTGATCGGCATGTGCTTGCTGGTCCCCACCTTGGTGATCGGCTTCTGGCCCAGGGTGGCGATTGATTTCTACGAAGCCAGCACCAACGCCCTCTCTGGTCAGCTGGCCAGCCAGACGGTGGCTGTTTTGGGAGGGTTGCCCCCCCTGGGCTAACCCCCCAAAGGATGCTCCGGTGGGTTGGAATGGCCCTAGATCCCATCAGCTCTTCCGCATGAGCGTCACCCTCGAGCCTCCGGCCCTGTTGGAAGGAGAAGGCCTGCCCCGGTTTGAGGCCATCACCCCCGAGCAAATTGAGCGCCACATCCCGGAGCTCCTCAGCCAGCTCGAGGCTGAGGTGAACACCCTCGAAGCCAGATTTTCAAAGGCGCTGCAGCAAGGCCATCCCCTGGGCTGGCATGAGGTGATGGATCCGCTCCATCGCCTCACTGAGCGATTGCGCTGGAGCTGGGGCGTGGTGGGCCATCTCAACGGCGTCTGCAACAGTCCAGAGCTGCGTGAAGCCCATGGAAGCCAGCAGGGGGCAGTCGTGGCCTTTGTCCAGCGCTGTGGCCAGAGCCGGGTGATTTACAACGTCCTGCGGCTCATGCAACAGCAGGGCGGCTGGGATGGGACCCAGCAGCGGATTCTTGATGCGGAGCTCCGGGAGATGGAGCTGAGGGGCGTGGGCCTTGAAGGCGAAGCGAAGGAGGCGTTCAACGCCGCCAGTCAGGAGTTGGCGGAGCTGGCCACACGCTTTGGCAACCAGCTGCTGGATGCCACCAGCGCTTGGACCCTCACCCTCACCACCCCTGAGGACGTGGAAGGCTTGCCGCAGAGCTTGCTGGAGCAACTGGCCCAGGCCGCCCGTCTTGCTGATCTGAAAGCGACAGATGGCAGCGAGGCCAGTGCCAAGGGAGGCCCCTGGCTGATGGGACTCGACATGCCTCGCTTCGGGCCGTTCCTGCAATACAGCCGTCGGCGGGACCTCAGGGAGACGGTCTACCGGGCCCATGTGAGCCGGGCTTCGGGGGAGGAGGGCAGCAACTGGCCCTTGATCACGCGCATCTTGGACTTGCGCCGCAAGCAGGCCCAGCGCTTGGGCTATGCCAACTGGGCGGAGGTCAGCCTGGCGTCCAAGATGGCGGGCTCCGAGGCGGAGGTGGAGCAGTTGCTGGAGGATTTGCGAGCGGCGTCCTTCCCTGCGGCGGGGCGGGAGCTCGACGAGCTCAGGGCCTGCGCGGAGCGGGCCGGCGCGGCCGAGGCGGCCGACTTTCAGCCCTGGGATGTGAGTTTTTGGGCGGAGGTGCGTCGCAAGGAGTTGTTTGCTCTCGATAGCGAGGCCCTGCGCCCCTGGTTTCCCCTGCCAAAAGTGTTGGAAGGTCTGTTTGCGCTCTGCGATCGGCTCTTCGCCATCACCATCGAGGCGGCCGATGGCCAAGCGCCGGTGTGGCATCCGGATGTGCGCTTTTTCCGTGTCAACGATCGCGACACCGGATTGCCCATTGCCGCCTTCTACCTCGACCCCTATAGCCGTCCTGGCAGCAAGCGGGGCGGCGCCTGGATGGATGAGTGCCTGGTGCGACAGGTGAAGGCTGATGGCACCCCGGTGTTGCCCGTGGCCTATCTGGTGTGCAACCAGAGTCCGCCGGTGGGCGATACCCCCAGCCTGATGACCTTCCAAGAGGTGGAAACCCTCTTCCACGAATTTGGCCATGGGCTCCACCACATGCTCACCACAGTGGAGCGGCCCCAGGCCGCCGGCATCAACAATGTGGAATGGGATGCGGTTGAGCTCCCGAGCCAGTTCATGGAGAACTGGTGTTACGACCGGGCCACCCTGATGGGCATGGCACGCCATTGGCAAACCGGTGAGCCTTTGCCGGAGGAGGAATTCGCCAAGCTTCAGGCGGCCCGCACGTTCATGGGTGGCGCCGCCACCCTGCGGCAGGTGCACTTCGCCCTCACCGATCTGCGGCTCCACAGCCAGTGGCATCCTGAAAGTGGCCAAACCCCCGAGCAGCTGCGGCGAGAGGTGGCGCGCACCACCACGGTGCTGCCCCCGATTGAGGAGGACGCTTTTCTCTGCAGCTTCGGTCATATTTTCGCCGGCGGTTATTCAGCCGGTTACTACTCCTATAAGTGGGCAGAAGTGCTGAGTGCCGATGCGTTCAGTGCCTTTGAGGAGGTGGGCCTCGACAACGAGGAGCTGATCCGTGCCACCGGCCGCCGCTTCCGCGACACTGTGCTCAGCCTGGGGGGCAGCCGCCATCCGGCGGAGGTGTTTGAGGCGTTTCGCGGCAGGGGGCCATCGGCTGAGGCGCTGATTCGCCACACGGGTCTAGCGGAGTAGGGCCCATGAAATGGTGGGGAGTGGAGTTGGAGGGCTTGGAGTATGGCAACGCCTGGGCCCTTCGCAGCTCAGACGAACCCCACACCAATTGGATCCTGGGTGATCACCCTGGAATTGCAGCCCACTCCCTGCGGTTTCTTCGCCACGATGGTCACCATGAGGGCGCCCAGCTGGTGGAAAACCTAGCGCTGAAATGGTTTCACCACGATCCAGGGGATCCCGCCACCTGGGGAGAGGCCAAACCCATCAGCAGTGGCCACACCCTCTCGCTTCTTGCCGGCATAGGAGCTTTTGAGCTGTGTTTCTCGCGCGGGGGAGAGGAGTTTCGCTTGCTGCTGGAAGCTCCAGGGGATTTTGCCCTTTGGGGACCAGGACTGGGGCACAGCTGGCGGGCTCTGGAGCCCTCCGTGGTGATGACGTTGCGTTGGCAGCCGGTGGAGGGACGCTTGCTCCCACCAGAGGCTCCTTCATGAGTGCCAGTCGGTAAATAAGCTTCAGGGCCTGTTGTGAGTGTTCCCGCGCTTGGCCGAGGCTTGTTTTGGTCTGAACATCAATCATATTAAGCGAGATTATCTACGGCTCACGGAGAAGGCATCGGCTCCGCTGATTCTCACGGGACAGTGTGGAGAAGCAAATAATCCAGGCAATCACTCAATTTTAATTTAAAAAACGGAGAAGGTGTGATGTTTCGATTTCATGGTCCCGGCGATCTTGCGCTGGGCGCATATCTCACGGAAATTCATGTCTTTCCCAATAGTCAGCCTTGGTCTGGCCTGTCTATTGAAAGTCCAATGCCGATATCTCAACTCACCGGACACGACCAATCAATCAGGGGCTGTCGGGGTGCCAAACCAATGGCGAATGGATTGACCGAGGTCGCAGCAATACCGTCATTGGCACGTCGAGCTGCAAACGGGAGTCCGTCCAGTGTTAGCCAACAAATGGAGACCGACCCATCCGGGCTCCACGTGAATTGGCTTTGAGAGGTCAAGTGAAGGAGGTAAGGACTGTCAGGGGCCCCAGCCCCACCGAAAACGAGGGCGTATTTTCAACAACAAGTTTGCGGAATTCACAGGATTAACCGCAGGTGAGCTAGGGTGATTTATCATTTTTTCCAAAATCATACTCTTTATAGCACCCGAGAGGGAGCTGCCTGTTGACATAAAGCCGCCTTGAACCTCAGAAAGCTCATCGAAAGACAGCTCGTGGATGCCATTGGAGCTCATTCTTGAGCTTTCAACATCATCGCTGTTTTTGCGGGGTGTTGATGGGCGTGGCATTGAGGCGTTGCCTGAAAGTTCCCCTGTACGCTAGGAAATGAAAAGGCAGTCGGGCTAGGCCCAATCATTTGTCAACAAAACCTAACGTTGGCGGGATTTAGCTGGTTGCGTTAAGGGGGACCCTGGAAAACCTCGGCTCTCTGAGTGAAAAAACCCTGTGATCGCTGTTGTGGATCGTCTGCATGGGCAGTAAGCAACTCGGATCCGGCGACTATGGGCAATCCACGGCCAAAAAGCAGACACGGCGCGAGCGTCTCATGGCCGAGATGGAGTCGGTTGTGCCATGAAAAGCGCTGCCTGGAGACGACTGACGTCGGCAAGTCATTCCTTTCCTAAGGGCGAAGGGCTTTGGGTTGATTCATTAGCCCGACGCCCCCCCAGCACTTCCTCCAGCTCTCGCAACCGCCCGTTCGGATCCGCCGTAGCCTCCCAAAGCGGCGCGTAGTGGAAGAGCGCTACCCCCAGGCCCCTCTGCCTGGCAGCTTGCACCTTCCCCTGGAGCAGGGGCATGGCCGTGGGGCGCATCCGCTGGCCGGCCATCAGCGCCACTGCCATCGGTACTTTTTTTTCACCAAATTCAGGCCGGCTCAGTTCAGCGGTGAAGCTCTCTAAATCGGGACGGTAGAGCTGCACCACCACCTCATCCACCAGGCCGTCCTTCACCCAGGTGCGCCAATCTTGCAGCTGCAGCTTGTAAGCAAAATCGGCATAGTTTGGGGAGAGGGAGAGAATCAGGCCTGGCTTGCGGATTTTCAACGCTGTGCGGAGCCGCCGCAAAAAGGCCGTGAGTTTGTTGGCTCGCCAACGCACCCAGGCTGGATCTTGGGAATTGACAGGCACGCTGCGCCCAGTCTCCCGCAGATAAAGCGCTCGTGTGTAAGCGTCGTAGCCGAACGCATGGGGCAGGCTGAAATGATCATCCAATTGCACCCCATCCACGTCGTAGAGGCTGACCACCTCTAGAGCGAGATCGGTGAGCAACTGCTGCACCTCCGGCCGGAAGGGATTGAGCCATACCACCTCCCCTGCCGCGCTCAACGAGGTGGTGCCCCCATCCCGTTTTTGCGTGAGCCAATTGGGGTGGCGTTTCGCCAGGTTGGAGGTTGGTGGGGCCATGAAGCCAAATTCAAACCAAGGCACCACCTGCATGCCCTGGGCTCGGGCCAAGGCGATCAGTTCAGAGAGGGGATCCTGCCCCTGCAGCCCCCGCACGTTGAAATCCTGCAGCTGGCGCTCCCGCGTCACCCCGCTGAGGTAGTAAGCGATGCCGCTGTTCCACACCACCGGATAGAGGGTCGTGAACCCCAGTCGCCCCAGCTGCTGGATCGCTTCCTGAAGCTTGGGCTGGTCCCGCAGGGTGCCCATGTCGTTGACGGTGAACCACACCCCAAGGAGAGGTTTGGCGGCACCGGATCGTGGTGGAACGATGGCTGGCGTGGCAGGGCCCACGGGCACCGGGGCTGCCAGGGGCTCTGATATGGGCGGGAGCGGAGGCGGGCCTGCTTGGGCGGAGAGGGCATGGGGCGATGTAGGGGCTGGAAACCTCCCGGCTGGCTTGGGGTTTTCA
>JBIIJA010000126.1:0-6219 GCA_044234195.1 Cyanobium sp.
CAGCCGGATGCCTTTGTCCCGCAAAATGCCCTGGAGATTGGGTTCAGGATCGGGGTCGCCATCGAACACATCCACCAGGCCCAGCAGCAGCTCCTCATGCACACGGATGCGATCGAGCGGCGAGGGATCGGGTTGGGGACGGGGCGGGTAGGGGCCGATGCCCTCGGGAGGGGGAAGCTTGGGAATGCCGAATTTGTAGAGGTATTGCAGATCCCAGAAGGCCTCTGCCAGCTGGCGGCGGATTGTGGCGTTCGGATGGCGAATCGCACCGACGAGGAGATCAAGGGTGAGCTGTCGAAAAGCATCGACCATGGATCGTTCTGCCCAAATGAAACGTGGCTTGTTCAACTTGGTTGGTCCTTGACGCTCTCAGCGTGAGCACCATCACTCGGGAGCGTGATGGCTCTCACCAGCTTTGGAACCTTCCCCGTGATCCGGCTCCACCACCTTCCAGCCCCCCACAAACACCTGCTCCTTCCAGGCGGCAAACATCCGGCGGATCTGGGCCTCGCTGCTGCTCACCCGGATCTCATGGTTGAGGGGGCTTTCCCGGTTTGGGCTGTAGTCGGTGAGGTGCAACACGTAGGCGTGGTGGTCGCGGCTGAGTTGCTCCTTGTTGGTCTTCCACAGCAGCAACTTGCGCACCATCGTCGCCCCCCGCAACACCTTCACCGCCACCGCCCGCTCCAACACCGTGCTCTCCGGCAGGCGAATCTCCGCCACGCCCCGTTCCATCTCCGGGATGTCGGCGATATCGGAGAGCTGGCTCAGGCGCACATGCTCCGGCGTGGCCTGCTTGTCGTCGCGCAGCCGCACAAATTGGGGCGAAATCAGGCTGCAGAGCGGCAAGCGGCGCACCCCTTCCCAGCGGCGTTGGCTGGCGTGCCAATCGAGCACCATGCGGTCGATGCTGCTGCCCTGCGACGTGCGCGACACCACATCCAAACAGGAGAGTTCGGCCACCAGACCAGGCTCAATCATGCGGTAGCCCACTTGATCGCTGTTCACCTCCACGTAGTCGCTTTCCACCGCCCGCTCGGCGAGCTGCTGGAGCAGAGACGCCCGCAGCTCATCGCTGAAGCCACCCCCCACCCGGCCCACGAGCTGGAAGCTGTCCTCATCGATGGGCACCGCCACCAGCAGGCTGTGGAGCAGGCCAGAGCGATCGTCGATGCCCTCAGAAAAGCCCACCACCGCCAAATCCAAACTGTGACGCGGCTTGATCTTGAACCATCCCGCTGAGGTGCTGCGCACCACAACCCCCTCGGCGCCCTCCTTCTCCACCCATTGGCGGTAGTGGGCGAACACCCTCTCCCGATCGCCTGTGGTGTGCTCCACCACGTGCACCCGCTCCCCACCTGCAAAGAGCTCGCACGCCTTCTCCAGCGCCTCGCGATGGCGAGCGGCATACTCCTCGCCATCGAGGCTGTAGATGTCGAAGACGGCAAAGCAAAGGCTGGCCACCTCCGCCTCGTTCGCCGGTTTGCGGGCCACTCGCGTGACATCGTGCACGCGGGGCCGTTGGCCATCCGTGCGACGCACATAGAGCTCACCGCCGAGAAACGCCTCCTTCACCCCCGCCGCCGCCAGCTTGGCGCTCACCTCCCGATGGAAGGGCGCCCCCAGCCGCACCGTGCCGCCGGGATTGAGGGTGAGGCACGCGCCCTGGCTGTAGAGCAGGCAGGTGAACTCCCCATCGATTTTGCGGCTGATCACATAGTCCTCCGCTGCCGGCAGCCGCTGCCGGGCGGTGTCGAGATCGAAGGCGCGCATGCTTTCCCCCAACTGGCGGCGACGCAAGCGGGCCTGCCGCAGCCATTCCGGATCCCGCAGGCCATCGGCAGGGCCGGTGGCATACGGACCGTGGAGCGTGCGCAGGGTCTGGGGATCGATCAGGGAGCTGGGGTCTTCCGCCCCCTCGGGAGCCGCCCCAGCCTTCCCGCGCCTGCCCGTCGCCTCAGGCTCCGCAGCAACCACACCCTCCACAGCCGCCGCCGGCTCAGGGGCCGGCGCAGTTTTCTTGCCCCGGGTGGCTGGGCGGGAAGGCCCGGAGCTGGCGGTTGGTTCGCCGGTCTGCCTTTTTGGAGCCGATCGGTCTAGGGGCGAGGCTTTTGCAGCTTTGGGCTCAGGCTCTTCTTGCTCCTGAGCCAGTGCCTCTGGCTTCGCAGCGTCAGAGGCGGCCTTGGTGCGGCGACGGGGCGGTGGGGAAGGAGGGGCACTTCCTGCCAGGACGGCCCCTGCCTCAAGCTCCGCAGGGGTCCCCTGAGACGGAGCCTTGCTGGCCGCTGGGCCACGGGATCGCCTGGCGGGCGCCGGCTCGGGCGGGCCCGCAGGCGGCACGGCTGTCTCCGTTGCCGGCTCATTGGCTACCTGAGGCAACGCCACCCCGCTGGCCTTGGCGCGGCTCCCCTTTCGGGCCGCCGCCAGCGACCCCGCGGAGGCGCCGGACCCCACCCGGGCGACTTGGCTGCCAGCCGTGGCGTTGGCAGCTTCCTCAGGCTGCCCAGCTCCGGTCTCCTTGGGATCAGACGGGGAGGCGGCCTTGGGCCTCCGGCCGCTGCGGGCCCCTGGCTGCTCTGGGGACGCTGCGCCAACCACCTCCTCGGTTGAGGGGGCCCCGGGAGGCTGGGCTGGAACGGCGCGGGAGCGGGGGGGCGTCATGGGCTGGCAGGGTCGGCTGGAGTGGCTGGGCTGGCTGGGGCGACGGCATCGGGCCGCTTCAGCTCGGCGTTGGAGAGGTGCAGCAGCAGGGCGTAGCGATCCCCCTGCACCCGCCCCTCCAAAAAGCCCCGATAGGGCACGCTGCCGCGGCGAAACACCAGGGGATCGCGCCCCCCCTTTCCGGCGCCGAGCAACATCAGACTGGCGGAAGCGGCCAGCTCACTGGCCATGCCAAAGAGGAAGTCGTAGGTGAGGCCATTGATGTGCAAAATCTGCAGCAGATCGCTGAACACATAGCGGCGCACCGCCTCCCGCTTGGCGATCATCCGGCCGGTCCAGAGCAACGGCAGAGCTGCGTTGGTGTTGGCTTCCGCCCGCACCAACGGACGCCTCGCCAACACCTGGCCGGTGGGTGAAAAGACCAACTCATTTTGCTGCACCTGATACACGGGCTTTTCCTGCGGGTTGATGAACACCCGCGAGAGAAACCACAGGCTTTGGCCGAAGCGCTCCATGTCCACCTCCGGATCACTGCTCACCAGCGCCTCGGCGATCGCCGCCGGCTCGCCAAAGCGCGCCTGGAGGGCGTCAAGGTCGTGATCCACCGTGGATTTCAGAAGGCGATGGGTGGTGGGGAACTCCCCATCGGGCCCCACCCAGCGCAACCGCTCCCGCACCCGGGTGCCCACCGCCTTCACAACGGCATCCCGCTTGCGGCTATCGGAAAGATTGATCTCTGGCATGGCTTCAGAGCATGGTGAAATCCAGATCCGCCCCCATCTCCGCCTCGGAGGGCTCCTCCTCCACCTCGGGCCCGCAGGCCGCCGCCTGCTCCAACCCCACCAAACGAATGGTGTTGGGATCGCCGATCAACAGCCAGGCGCTGCCCTCCTCGCTCTGCAGCAGAAAGGCGGGATCGGTGTCAAAGCCCCCGCGCCAGCTGAAGGGAAAGGTGAAGATCGCCCCCGCCACCAAGGCCGCTCCCAACTCGCCGCTGGGGCCACCCTCCGGCTCCAAGGCATAGGTGAGCCGGATGCTGTGCTCCAAGAGATGGTCTTCATCCACCGTCTCCTCCAGCAAGATGGGCTGCTCAAAGCTGGAGGGGTGTTTGGCCAGGGGATGGCCCTCCCCATCCACCGCCGCCAGGGTGTCGTTCTCCAGCCACTCCCCCGTGGGCGAGAGGTGGGCCATGGCGGTGCCGCCATTGGGGATCAGGGTGCGGCCATCGCTGGCCAGGGTGGCGAGGTTGCAGCGCTGCCCATCGGCATCGAGGGTTTCGATCGAGCGACTGCCGTAGAGCTTGCCCCGATCCACCTTCACCATGGCGAAAGGAGATTCGGCATCGCCGTAGACAAAGCGCAGACTGCGAGGCATCAGGGGGGCAGGAGACAGGAGCCCCTCAGGGGGCCGGATCCGAGGGGCCGCAGAGGCGCTCCACGGCAAGCAGAGCGTCCTCAAAAGCGCGGGGGCCATCGTCCATGGGACGGCAGCTCACCCCCCGATCGTCAACGTAGGCAGAGGCCACGGGTTTGCCCACACCGCTGGCAATCGTGTGATATTCGAAACCGTGTTGATCCAGCCAATCCCGCAGGCGCCCTTCGGCTTTGCGGCCTGCCGCGGAGCTGGGATCCTCCGCCGCCAGGCGGGCGGAATGGATCACCACCTCTGCCCGCTCCGCCAGGGCGCGGGTGAACTCCACCGCCCCGGCAATCGGATCCCCCAACTCCTCCGCCCCGCGCCCATAGGTGCGATCGGCCAGCACCCCATCCACATCCAGACACACCCGGGGCCTCTGGGCCGCCGAAAAGCGGCGCTTGCGGGCGACGGCGCTGCGCCCAGACCCACTGGGCGGCTCATCAGGTGGCTCCGCGCCCCCACCCTCGGGCACCGGCGGCGGCGGCCCCGGAATCGCCTGCAACATCGCATCGATCGCCGCATGGCCCTCCAGCCAGGGCTCGCTCAGCCACTCCTCACCGCTCCACAGCCGGGAGTAGTGGGGCTGGGTGTGATGCATCCCCGGCAGGCGAAACCAGGCATTGAGGCTGCCGGGCTTGGGTTGCTTGGGAAAAATCTCCGGCTCCTCCTCCAGCTGGTGCCGCTCCCAGGTGGTGGCGATCGCCTTCACCATCGCCCACACATGGGCCGTGGGGGCGGGCTCGGCCAACAGCACCCAGAGGTGGTAGCCGCCCTTGCCGCTGGAATCAAACAGCAGCGGGTCGTAGCCCCGCTCGGCCAGCTGGCGCCACCATTCCAGGGCCCCCGCCAGATTGCGCCGGGCCCGCTCCGGCGCCCCCACCGCCTCCAAGTCGTGGTTGTCGATGTCGATCGCCAGCCAGCGGCTGGTGCCCTCCTTGCTCTCGGCGTGCAGGCCGATCAGCTGGGGCCGGTGTTGGCGGCGGCTGGCGAAGTGGCGCGTCAATTTGTCGAGAGTCACCATGTCTTGCCCGCGCATCGAAGCGATGGGCAGCGTCATGGCCTTGTAGGAGCGGCCCTGCTCCCTGGCCTCATGGGGCGCCAGCAGGGAGTACTGCCCCCACACGTCCTTGCGGTTCACCAGCCGCTCCATGGCCCACTCAGCCAGCTCGGAGGAGCGGGCCTTCCATTCCTCGCCAATGATCGCTTCGCTGGCCGCCATGGGGATCCGCACCCGCCGCTGGCTCCATCCTGGCCAGGCCAGGGAGTGGGAAGGGAGCAGCTCAGGAGAGATTGCAAACCGCTGGGTCAGGCCAAATCGGCCAGCGCCTGATCGAAGGCGCTGATCCAATCCTGATTGGCCTGCAACCTGCCGGCGTCCTTCAGCGTCGTGAGAATCGCACGACCACGCTGCAACAATTCCCTGCGATCGGGGATCGGGAGCAGGGCATCGAGGGAGCCCAGCTTCCAGCACGACGCCGCCACATCCACCTGCCACTGCGTGTTCGCTGGATCCCGCTGCGCCAGGCCTTCTCGAATCGCCAGAGCCGCCTCATACGCCGCCAGAGCACCGTGCCCATCCCCCTGCGACATCCGCACGTTGCCAACCTTGTTCTGGCTCACCGAGAGATCCCGCTGCGCCAGGCCTTCTCGGATCCCCAGAGCCGCCTCGTACGCCGCCAACGCGCCAGAGCCATCCCCCTGCGACACACGCACATCGCCAACCTTGATGTGGCTCACCGAGAGATCCCGCTGCCACTGCCTGTTCGCTGGATCTCGCTGCGCCAGGCCTTCGGTGATCGCCAGAGCCGCCTCGTACGCCGCCAGAGCACCGGGCCCATCCCCCTGGGCCATCCGCACATCGCCCTGGCCGTTGTGGCCCCAGGCCTCATACCTCTCCTCCTGCAGCTCCCGGGCCCGGGTGATCACACCGCCAAAGGTGTCTCCCGCCTTCTGCAGGGAGCCCTGGGAGATCCAGGCATAACCCAGCTGCATCGCCACATCCAAATCGCCGGGCACGGCCGCCAAGGCCAGCTCGAAATAACGCACGGCCTTGCTCAGATCCCCCCGCATCACCGCCAGTTGGGCCACATTTTTGGCCGCTTCCGCCTTTTTGCCTTGTTCGGCGGCCAGCAGTTGGGAGGC
>JBIIJA010000127.1:0-6204 GCA_044234195.1 Cyanobium sp.
GGGCTGCTCATCGCCACCGCTGTTGTGGTCGGTTTGGCTCTAGCCCGCAGGCTGGCCCGTCGCCGTGGCATCGATCCTGCCTTTGTGAGTGATCTGCTCCCTTTTTTGGTGATCGGCGCCGTTCTCGGTGCACGCCTGTATTACGTGCTCTTGGAATGGCGCCACTACCGCGGCCAATGGGGGGAAATGCTCGCCATCTGGCATGGCGGCATTGCGATCCATGGGGCGTTGATCGGTGGCAGTCTGGCCACCATCCTCTTCTGCCGCTGGCATCGGCAGGCTTTTTGGCCCCTTTTGGACGTGCTTCTGCCCGCAGTGGCCCTGGGGCAGGCCATCGGACGATGGGGCAATTTCTTCAATTCTGAGGCCTTTGGCTTGCCCACCGACCTCCCCTGGAGACTCACCATCCCCTTGGAGAATCGGCCGGCCCTGTTCCGTGATCAGGCCACCTTTCATCCCACGTTCCTGTACGAGTCCCTGTGGAATCTTGGGGTTTGCGCCCTCCTCCTCCTCCTCTTTCGCCAGGCCACCCGCGGCCGACTCGACCTGCGGCCCGGAGCCTTGAGCTGCGTGTATCTCATTGCCTATAGCTGCGGTCGCTTCTGGATTGAGGGGCTGCGCCTCGACCCCCTCTGCCTTCTCTCCCAACCACCCTTCTGCGCCGGTGGTCTCCGCATGGCCCAGCTGGTGAGCCTGCTCTTGATGGCGGTTGGGGCCATCGGTCTCTGGTGGCTCTACGGGCGCCGCATGGCCCTCCCCGATCCCTCTGGGGTGTCGACATGAGCGCGTTGTCCCTCCCTCCGGTGCAGATTGTGGGGGCTGGCCCGGGAGCTCCTGATCTGCTCACCCTCAGGGCGGCTGCGGCCATTGGCCAGGCCCAAGTGCTTCTCTGGACCGATTCCCTGGTCAACCCCCGCATTGCCGCCCTGGCTCCCCAGGAGTGTGAGCGCATCGGCACCAGCACCCTCACCCTTGAGGAGGTGATGGAGACTCTGGTGCAACGGGCCCGCGCTGGCTTGCGGGTGGTGCGCCTCCACGATGGAGATCCCTGCCTCTATGGCGCGCTCGCTGAACAGATCTGCCGTCTGGCTGAGGAGGGCCTCCCTGTGGAGGTGGTGCCTGGCCTGAGCGCCTATCAGGCCACGGCCGCCGCCTTGGGAAGCGAGCTGACCCTGCCCGGTGTTGTGCAAACCATCGTGCTCAGCCGAGCTGGGGGGCGTACTGGCATGCCCGAGACGGAATCCCTGGGCCGCTTGGCCGCCCTGCGCGCCAGCCTGTGCCTCTATCTGAGCGCCCGCCATGTGGAGGAGGTGGAGCAGGAGCTCTTGCGCCACTACCCCGCCGATACCCCCGTGGCCATTGGCTATCGGGTCAGCTGGCCGGATCAGTGGCTTCAGATCGTGCCGTTGCGTGACATGGCCGCCACCAGCCGGCAGCGCGGGCTGATCCGCACCACCCTCTACGTGGTCAGTCCGGCTCTGGCGGGACCAGGCCAGAACCGCTCTTTGCTCTATTCCCCCCAACACAACCACCTCTTCCGTGGTGGAGCTTGAACCCGGCCATAGCCTGGGAAAACGCCCCTTCCCTTTGCTGTGACGCTGCCCCAGATCCAACGTCTCGATCAGGAGCTCTTTGACACGGTGGCCGCCGAGGCGCGCCGATCTCCTCGCTTGCGCCGCAACCACAACCTGCACGCCGAGCCAGAGCTGGTGCAGCGCTTCTTGAACGTGATGCAGCCCGGCACCTATGTGCGGCCCCATCGTCACCTGCGCCCCACACCGGGCGAGGGATTTGAGTGTTTTGTGGTGTTGCAGGGGGCCATGGGTTTGCTGCTCCTCGATTCCCAGGGAGACGTGATCCAGCAGGTGCGCCTCGACGCCCAGGGGCCGGTGCGAGGGGTGGAGCTGACGGAGGGCATCTTCCACACCCTGGTGGCCCTTGCCCCCGACACTGTGATGTTTGAGATCAAGCAGGGGCCCTATCAGCCAGCGCGCGATAAGGACTTTCTGGCTGCCTTTCCGCCAGAGGGTACGGCTGAGGCCAGTTCCCAGGAGGCCATCTGGCGCGAGCGGTTTCCGCCTGGCGGTTAGCTCAGAGGTCGGTCAACGGCTCGGAGAGTTGGCTTCGGCGGCAGAAGCTACAGGTGCCCCAGAGCGCCATTTCCCCGGTGGGTGCGGGACGGTGGCAGGCGGGGCAGTCAGCCAGGCCATGCACGTCAATGCGACTGGGGTGACGCGCCCACACATCCGCTTCCAACTCCCCGGCAGCCGAGGGTAGAGGTTGGCCGAAGTGCTGCTGCACCCGCACCTCCTTCACCGGGAAGCCCGCACCCCTGAGAGCCCCAAGCAGCTGGTGGCGGGTGTAGAGCAACCCCTGCAGCCAAGGTCCAGGGGCCGCCCCCACGGTGAGCACTCCGCCCTGCAGAGTGAGCGGACGGCAATGGGGCGCTAATTGGGCTCCGGCCAGGCGGGGCCAGGCCTGCCAGAGAGCGGCCAGATGGCCATCCCGCTGCCATTGCCGCTGGAGATCCTCCAGACAGGTTGACAGCCCCACGGCTGGTGCTGCAGGGGCGGGAAGCAACAGGGAGAGGTTGCCCACCGTGCGTTGCTGGAGGCCAGGAGGATGGGCGGACCGAAGACCGTGCTCGCCCTTGCGCCTTCGTTTGCGGGGGGAAGGAGCGTCTGAAGCCATGGGCAGAGCCTAGATCCACAGGCCAGGTCCTCGGGAGACCTGAAAGGTTTGTCGCCAGGGTTCGGCAACCGCACCCGGCTGAATCACCCGCGCGGCGATACCTTCGATAACGTAACCACATCTCTGCCCCGGCCCATGGGCTTCTTCGATCGGCTCAGCCGTCTGCTCCGCGCCAACCTCAACGATCTGGTGAGCAAAGCAGAGGATCCAGGAAAGATTTTGGATCAATCCCTGGCAGATATGCAGGCCGACTTGGTGAAGCTTCGCCAGGCTGTCGCCACAGCCATCGCCAGCCAGCGGCGCCTTCAAAACCAAGCAGAGCAGGCCGACACCCAATCCAAAGCTTGGTATCAGCGGGCCGAGGTGGCCCTGCAGAAGGGTGAAGAATCTTTGGCCCGTGAAGCTCTCTCCCGCCGCAAGACCTACCAGGAAACGGCCACGGCTCTGAACAATCAGATCAACAGCCAGGCAGGTCAGGTGGAAACCCTGAAGAAGAGCCTCACGGCTCTGGAAGCCAAGATCGCTGAGGCCAAAACCAAAAAAGACATGCTCAAAGCCAGGGCCCAAGCGGCCCAGGCCCAGGAGCAGCTGCAGACGGCCGTCAACAATCTCGGCACCAACAACGCCATGGCGGCCTTTGAGCAGATGGAGGAAAAGGTGCTCAGCCTTGAGGCCCGAAGCCAGGCCGCTGCCGAGTTGGCCGGTGCTGATCTGGAATCCCAATTCGCTGCTCTGGAAGGCACCGATGTGGATGATGAACTGGCTGCGCTGAAGCAGCGGCTCGAGGGGGGGCCGAACCCCATCCAACTGCCCGCTGCCAATGGACCCGTTCCCCAGCTCGAGCCGGTGCAGGCCGCGGAGGTGGATGCGGAGCTCCTGGAGCTAAAACGGTCCATCGACAAGCTCTAGGCTCCCCCACCGTCGTCAGCAGCCAAATTGATCTCCATACAATCGGGCCAGACCTGAACTGATCCCGTGGCTGACCCCCTCACCTCCCAACCCGCTGGCGTCGTGGACCTCACTGATGCCAGTGTGGCTGAGGGTGCCCTCCGCCATTCCGACCTTCTTCTGCTCGATGTTTGGGCTGCCTGGTGTGGACCCTGCAGATTGATGGCCCCTTTGATGACTTGGGCCGCCCAAACCTACGGTGAGAGCCTGCGGGTGGCGAAATTGGAGGCCGATCCCAACCCCCACACGGTGGAGACTTTGGGTGTGAAGGGTTTGCCCACCCTGATCCTCTTCCGCCGTGGTGAGGAGGTGGCCCGCCACGAGGGGGCCATTCCCCAATCCCAGCTCAAGGCTTTTGTCGATGCCCATCTTTGAGGCAGGGGATGCCCATCTCTGAAAGGGTCTCCCGGCTTGGCAGCGGGGTGTTCGCCCGCAACGATCAGCGCAAAGTGGTCTACGAGCAGAGCCGGCGTTCGCCCGCGCTCTCTCTGGATCCCGGCCCCTTGATTGATTGCTCCCTGGGCTCCACCGATCTGGCGCCTCCGGGGATGGCTCTGGAGGCCATGGCGGCATCTCTCCAGCGGCCCGCGAGTGCGGCCTATTGCCTGCATGCATCCACCCGTCCCTTTCGCGAAGCCGCTGCTGCCTGGGTGGAGCGTCGTTTTGGGGTGGCTGTGGATCCAGAGCGGGAGGTGTTGCTGTTGATTGGATCCCAAGAGGGCACGGCCCACCTCCCATTGGCCGTGCTCAATCCAGGAGAGCCTGCCCTGGTGCTCGATCCCTCCTACCCCTCCCACCTGGGCGGCCTTCATCTGGCGTCTGCCACACCCGTGTTCCTGCCCCTGGAGGCCGAGCGGGGCTGGCGCCCGGCGTTTGAGCGTCTACCGGAGAGCACCTGGGCCTCCCTGCGGTTGATGGTGCTGGGGTTTCCCCACAACCCCACGGCCACCACCGGGGATCAGAGTTGGCTGGAGGAGGCCATGGCTCGGGCCATCGACCACGACGTGGTGCTCCTCCATGACAATCCCTATGTGGATCTGGCCCTGGAGGGCACGGCCCCGGCCCTCCTGCGTCACAGGGATTGGCGCCGCTGCGGGATGGAGCTCTTCTCCTTTTCCAAGAGCTGGTGCCTGGGCGGCTACCGGCTGGCCTTCGCCGTGGGGGCTGAACCCTTGATCTCGGCCCTGCGGCAGCTCAAGGGGGTGGTCGACTTCAACCAGTCGTTGGCACTCCAAGCCGGAGCGGTGGCGGCCCTGGAGCAGGCTCCCGATTGGCCAGCCCAGTTGCGGCAGGTGTATCGAGAGCGCCGGGATCGCATGGTCCTCGCCCTGGAGGCCGCGGGATGGGTGGTGCCGCGGCCTTCCATGGCGCTCTACCTCTGGCTCCCCTTGCCGAAGGCTGCCCGCGAGCGGGGGTTCAGCAGCGAAGCCTGCTGCGCCGCCCTGTTGCAGGCCACCGGTGTGTGCCTCACCCCCGGAATTGGCTTTGGGCCTGGGGGAGAGGGCTGGCTCCGGCTGGCGCTGGTACACCCCCTTCCCACCCTGGAGGAGGCTGCCGCGAGGATGGGCCGCTGGCTCACCACCCTGTGAAGGCCCCCCAGCCCTGGCAGCTGAGGCAGCTGCCGGTGTGCGCAAGCACGGAGACGGTGCTCGATCAATGGCTGGCCCAGCGCTCCCCCCAATCTCCTCTGCGGCTCGAGCGACCTCGGGCGGTGCTGGCCCATCGGCAGCGTTTTGGCCATGGCCAATACGGCAGACCGTGGCAGTCACCCCCTGGTGGGGTGTGGTTCAGTGCCGCCTTGCCCTGGGCCGCCGCTGAGCCCGAGGCCGCCGCCCCTGGGCTGGCCGTGGCGGTGGGCCTGCTGCGCCAACTGGACGCTTTGGGGCTTGAGGGGCGTCTCAAATGGCCCAATGATCTCCTTCTTCAGGACACCGATGGGCAGTGGCGCAAGCTGGCTGGGCTCCTCTCGGGCTTCCGCCTGCGGGGCCTTTGTGTGCGTTGGGCCCGCATCGGTCTGGGGCTCAATGGCTGCAACCCCGTGCCGCTTGGAGCGACCAATCTGGTGCGGTCCCTGGGAAGGATCCGTGCTCGCCCTCGCTTCCTGCTTCCACGGGTGTTTGAGGCCCTGGAGTGGGCGATGGCCCATGCCAGTGCGCCAGAACTGGTTCGAGGGGAAGCGCAAGCCCGGCTCTGGCTCCCCTCCAGCCAGGTCCACATCGGCGGGGAGGAGTGGCAGATCCAGGGCCTGACACGCCATGGCGGATTGGCCCTGGTGGGGGGCGATGGCCGGCAAAGCGTCCTGCACCATTCCTGGCCAGAAGGAGGAAACAGTCCTTAAATGGCAGCGATTGTGTGAAGGGATTGTCACGGGTCCTGTTCCCATCCCTTCCCCTCCTCCCCGGCCTGCTCCCCCGCCCATGCCCCGTCGTTTCCGCTTTTTGCTGCTAGCAGCTGCCTGTGGGGCCCCCATGGCGGGAACATCGCTGGTGCTTGCCCAGTCGGAGGTGGTGACCCCCTCATCTGCCGATGTGGCCCCCCCAGCTGCTTCATCGGCCCCCCTGCCTC
>JBIIJA010000128.1:0-6173 GCA_044234195.1 Cyanobium sp.
CGTTCCCTTCCCCAGGCTCCCCGTTCCCTCAAGGCCCTCGTACGGGGGGCTGGCCCCACGGGGGCCCTCTCTGCCCTGGCCCTGGCCGATGCCGGCTGGACCGTGCATCTGTTGGATCCCTCGAGCCCCTCCCAGATTCTTGATCGCTCCCGGGCGTACGCCTTCACCCACTCCTCCCGCCGTCTGCTCGAGCGACTGAGGCTTTGGGAGGGCATCGTGCCCATCCTGGAACCTTTCAACCGGCTCGATCTGGAGGATCTCGGGGCCTCCCGGAGCAGCCGCTTTGGCCCCAACGATCTGTGGGGGAGCCGCTCCAGCAGCCAACCTGTGGGCTGGATCGGCCCCCACAGCCAGCTCATGGAGGTGTTGCTGGCGCAGGTGAAAGCCCAACCCTCCATCCACCTCTGGCTCGGCCCCAACAGCACGAGCCAGGCTCTGCAGGCCGAGACGGAGTCGGTCGACTGGATCATCGCCGCCGACGGCGCCCTCTCCCCCACCCGCGAGGCCGAAGGCATTGGCGTTTGGCGTCACCTTTACTCCCAACAGTGCCTCTCAGCCCAGGTGCGCCTGCGGGGGGCGCCCCAGGGCACGGCCTGGGAGCGACTGAGGCCCGAAGGGCCCTTTGCCCTGCTGCCCATGGGCGAAGGGCGCTTTCAAGTGGTCTGGAGCGCGCCCGCCTGGCGCTGCCGACAGCTGGAGAGCCTCTCGCCGGCGGCCTTCCTTGAAGCGTTGGCCCCTGTGTTGCCAGCGGGAATCGATGTGGACTCCCTCGACGAACAGCCACGGGCCTTCCCCGTCGGACTCCAGGTGGCTCGGCACCTCCAGCATGGACGCACCCTTCTGGTGGGGGAGACGGCCCATCGCTGCCACCCCGTCGGTGGGCAGGGCCTGAACCTCTGCTGGAGGGATGTGGCCACCCTGCACCAACTCGCCCGTCGGGCCCAAGCCGGCCGCTTGCCTGTGGCCAGCCTGGGGGGCAGCTATGCGCGCCGTCGCTGGGTGGATGTCTGCCTCACCCTCCTGATCACCGATGTGCTGGTGCGGCTCTTCTCAAACCGCCATCCACTTCTGGTGCCTTTGCGCCAACTCGCTCTCATTCAATTGGAGCGAATCCCCGTTCTGCGCCGCTGCCTGCTGGGGGTGATGACGAACGGTCCTTGCCAGGCATTTCGTGGGGCGGCAATCTGAGCCCATGGTGTTCAGCAATTGCCGCCAACCCTCCCCGCCTCCGGAGCTCTTGGCCTTCCTCCGGCACCAGATTGGCCTCAGTGAGGGGGCCATGGAACTGGGCTTACGCCAGTCCGCCCTGGAGCAAGCCCCCTTGCCGGCCGTCCTCTGGCGCTATGGCTTGATCAGCCTGGACCAGCTGGATGAGGTGCTCACCTGGGAAGACAACCATCTCTGAACCAGCTCTCCGCTCAGCCCAAAAACTGGCGGTGAAGCAAGAAGGCTGGCAGGTGAGCCAGGGTGTCAGTAAACAATGAGGGATTCGGCAGGCACGTCTGCAGGCAACTTGCTACGGCCATTGAGGGCGCTCAGCTCCACCACAAAACTGAAACCAGCCAACTGGCCTCCAGCCAGCTGCACCAATTGGCCGCAGGCGGCCGCCGTTCCCCCTGTGGCGAGCAAATCGTCCACCACCAGCACCTTGGGTTGATCTTCAAAGCCATCGGCATGGATCTCGAGCCGATCTTCCCCATACTCCAGGGTGTAATCAATGCCATGCACATCCCCTGGCAACTTGCCTGGCTTCCGCACGGGGGCAAAGGGCAACCGCATAGCGGTGGCCAATGCTGTGCCCACAATGAATCCCCGGGATTCGATACCCACAATCAAATCGGGCTGGAGCCGCTCGCACTGCACACCCAGCCGCCTCACGGTCTCCTGCCACCCCTGAGGATCCCGCATCAGGGGGGTGAGATCGCGGAAAAGAATGCCCGGTTTTGGGAAATCAGGGATGTCCCGCACCCACTGGCGAAGATCGATGGAGGGTTCTGAAACACTCATGCCGAAGCGAGAAGATGACGAAAGGGCTCAAGCGCTGGCATCATCGCAGCCATGGTCAAGACGTCTTCCCCTTCTGTGTCCTTGACAACGGCTTCCACTCCCCCCCAGCAGGACAGCGAGGGGATGCTCCAGCCCCTCCCGCGGCAAGGGCTGGAGAGGCTCGATCTGCTTCTGCTCTGTGTGGAGGCCCTCGATCTCAACGGCGGGGAAACCCTGCTCTGGATGGGCCAAAACCTCGGCTTCTCCTCCCTCTTCCCCGACCGGGTGGCCCTGTGGAAGCTCCGCTCCCACAACCCCCTGCGGAAGGCCTGCCGCAGGGGTGCGCCAGAGGCTGCGGAAACGGAGGCCCTGATTCGCATCCTCTGCGCCATGGCTGATCGGGTCTACCCCATGGTGCGGGGCCTTCTCTCCAGCAGGGAGCCCCCCGAGCTCAACCAACAGCACTGGCAGCTCTTCGAAGGTCGACTCAGGGAGTTGCTCAAGGAGCGCATGAATGTGCGGCGCAGCAGCGTGCAACACCTGATGGACCCGCTCTCCGGGGCCCCCCAGCGCCGGGCCTTCATCCAAACCCTGGCCCTCGCCGCTGGCAGCGGTGGGGTTGATCGCCTGAGGGCCAGCCTCATGGACCCAAGCCCTTAACTCCTTCCGGCAGAGTGCAGAGATCGCCAGCGCGGCAATGAAGCAGACCCTGACCTACCAGCCCCATAGCTTTGGGGCCCATTCCTGCCGATTGCGGGTGGAGGGGCTCCCCGATGTGTCCAGCGGACAGGGGGGGGAGGCCCTGGGCATCATCACAGGCTGGTGCCTGGACTGGGTGGGGCATCCCCAGCTAGAGGGACGTCGGGAGCATCTCCAGGCCCTGATGGCCACCGTGATTCCCTATGCCAGGCATCTGTTGAGTGGGGTTCCCCGCGCCATGGGGGGAGAGGAGGATCCGGTCACCATCGCCCCGGATGACAATGGCGGCCACCATATGCAGCTGCGGAGCAGCCAGCCCAACACCCCCCCGCTGGAACTCCATCTCGACGATGCCGAGCTCGCCGATCTGGTGCGAGTGCTCGATCAATGCCGGCTGGATCCACGGATCCAACTGCCCCTGCCGGTGCCTGAGTCCCTGCCACTGGCAGCCAAGGAGCTACGCCATCGTGTGCCGATGAGGCGCCGCCTGAGCGCCCCGGTGGGGGGTCTGGCCGCTCTGGCCCTCGCCGCTGGAGCCAGCACACTGCTGCCAACGCCCCGCCCCTCCAGCGCCCCTCCCCAGGCCGCCAAGACCACGACCAAGGGCCTCAAACCGCCCCTGCCACCAACAGCGCCCAGCCCGGCCCCAGAGGCTTCCACCCAGGCATCCCCAGCCGCGAAGAACACTGCCGCGGTTCCCTCCGCCACGAAGGCTGCTCCCCCCACGGAAGCCCAGCTCAAGCTTCTGCGGCGCTGGCTGATCAGCCGCACACCCAGCAAGGGATCGCTCCCAGCGCCCCAGGCTTGGCAACTCGCCGTGAACAACCAAGGGGCGGTGGTGGCTGCCACTCCGGTGGAAGGAAACGATGGCGGGGAGCGCACCACCCTCGGCTTGCCCTCGGCCCAGGTGCCAAGCAACCCATCGGGGGATACATTGCTGGTGCGCGGAGTTCTACAACCCTCCGGCTTCTGGGAGCTTTCCCCATGGCATGGCTGGTAACTCCCCCTCTTCTCCCTTCCATGCAGCCATGGCGATGACCTGGCCTGAACTCAGGCGCCGGGTCGCCAGATTGGGCTCCGCTCTGGATGTGGTGGTGCGCAGCGATCCAGAAGTGTGCGGTCTGAGCGGCGACAATTTCCACCTCACCCTGCACCACGGGGGGCACGGTGACTGCACGGTCAACGACCTGTCCCTGATTGAGTGCCCCAATGAACTTGTGCTGCTGGAATTTGAGCGTTGGATGCGGGGAGCTGGATACCCGCTCGATTTGTAAGGTCCACGCCGCGGATCCATGAGCTCCTCCCCACCCTCCCGGGTCCGCCCGCTGCACCTGCCCACTCCTGGAGCCCCCCAGCAGGGGCCGCCGCCCAAACGCCAACCCCGCCCGAAGCGCCGAAGGCAAACCTCCCGGTTGAAACATCTGGCGATGGGGGCGTTGTGCGTGGCCGGGGGCACCCTGATCCTGACGGTCTTGACGGCCCTGGCGGATCGCTTCAACACCCTGCTGCTGGTGAGTCAGGCGGTGGCCAATCTCATTCGGGGACTCTCCCTACTGGCCACAGGCCTGTTGCAACTGCTAGCTCTGCTCACGGTGGCGGCCCTCGCCCTTTTTGCCCTGCTTCTGCTGGTGGGCGGGATCACCCGGATGGTGCGCGCTGTTGCCAGCGCCCTTGTAGCAAAAGGACCCCGCCCCCGTGAGGGCAAGGTCCCGATGCAATCCTGAGCCCTTCTCACACCAGAAGGAAATCGTTGGTGGTCAAGGTGGGGAAGATGGCATTTGCGGAGGCTTGATCCGAGGGGAAGGCCGGATTGAAAGCGATCAATTTAACGATGAGGGTGGGAGCACCGGCACCGTTTCCGTCGGCATCAAAGCGCAGATCACCGTTGGTGAGGTTGTAAATGAATCGGTGGGACGCCGTGGTGGCCTGGTCGGCCGCCGCCCCAGCGAGCAATTGGGCTGCGGTGATGGTGGTGCCGCTCAGGCCCGCGTAAATGGTCTTGTGGAACACGAGCTTGTCCATGCCGAGGCCAAAATCGCGGATCTGATCGGTTCCCGTCACGTTCAGCACTTCGTCGAACACGAACTGATCGTTGCCGCCACCACCGGTGATGGTGTCAGCACCCTGGCCCCCTATGAGGATGTCGTTGCCCGCCTGGCCCTTCACCAAATCGTTGCCTAGGCCACCGGAGATCACATCGTTGCCGTTGCCGCCGTTGAGATCATCATTGCCATCCTCACCAAAGAGGTTGTCATTCCCTTCTCCGCCATACATGTCGTCATTGCCAGTGCCGCCATAGATCTCGTCATTACCGTCATCGCCGCGCAACATGTCAAAGCCAGAACCGCCGTAGATCGAGTCATTGCCCGTCCCACCATCAGCAAAGTCATTGTCATCTCCACCTTCCAGCACATCATTGCCGTCATCGCCCCACATGCAATCATCCCCGCCTAGGCCCTTGAATCTGTCAGCAGCATTCGTGCCACCAAACAATTCACTGGCCTTGCCAAGGCCATTGGGGTTGAAAACGCCACGGGCATCCAGGTAGTTGCCGTTGTTGCCCGTGAGCACGCCATTCACATAGCCAGCCACCCCCACCTGCCGTTGCACCCCATTGGCATCCAGAACCGTTCGAGTTGCTGAGAAAAGAGCTGTTTCGGAAGCATAGGTGGCAAATTTCTGGAGAGATGGTTCATAGTCGGCATCGTTGACAGCAAAGATCTTGTGATAAAGATGCTTCACGCCGGTAGCAGCCATCACCATGTCTGCCACTGTTTTCCCCTTAATTTCTTCTACCAAATCTGTCGCCGCCAACTTGCTCAAGTAGTAAGCCTCATCCCCCCGTTGCAATTGCTGCATCTGGTAGGCATAAATGAAATCGTGGGTAGGGCCTAACATCCCTCCAGGAGTCTTGGCCTCTGCCAAGCCACCCAGCCAGAGGGAGATCTTTTCGAAGTCTCGGTTGCCACTGGGTGTATTGACCGGAGCAGCTGGATTGAGTGCATCAGCCACCGTGCCGGTGTAGGGCAGGCCCATGAAACCTGGATTGGCTATCGCCGCATCAGCGGCCGCAGAAAGTTTGTTGGCATAGAGGCTCGCATTGGTAATCTGGAGGGTATTCCAATACGAGAGAGAATTGCCTTCATATCCTGAGAGGAGTGCATCACGGGCATAGGCCATAATGAATCCTTTTAAGGAGTCAGGATTTAGCAAATGATCGCCGAAATCTCTCCAGCTGGTATAGGGGCGCAGATTCGCCTCAAGATCAGCCAGGACTGGATCTATCGCATTGTTGGCCTGATGGACAGCCTGGGTGGTGCCCGCTGGAACGGTCGTGCGAACGTTCCGCAGGAACGATTGAATCTGGCGACGGGTTTCGTTGAGAGGGGTGATACCCGTGTCCAAACCCCGGGCAATGTTGAGGGCTGCCAAATCGAGCGGCAATCCCACCAAGGCGTTGCGCAGGGTGTTGGTGATGTATTCATCGG
>JBIIJA010000390.1:0-2686 GCA_044234195.1 Cyanobium sp.
GATGGGAGCGGCGGTGGCCCACAGGGCCTTGAACCCGCCCATGCTGGCGATAGCAGCGGCGAGGTTTCCGGCCTTCACCTCACCCTCGCTCTTCTTCAGGAGATCGAGCACGGGGGTCACAGCGGGGGCAAGAGCCGCTTGGCCAGTGGCGGTAGCAGCGGTTTTAGCGGCATCGCCGACAGCACCAGCCCCTTCCTTGGCGGCTTGGCCCACAGCCTCCCCTGTTTGCTGGGCGGCTTCCTTGGTGGAGGTGGAGCAACCGGTGAGGCTCAGGCTGCCGGCAACGGCAAGGGCCAGACCGGCGGAGAGAAGGCGACCACCCACGAGGAGGGAACGCGCCATGGCGAGGAAAAAGACGAAAGACCTCTGAAGGGTACGGGTTTTCAGTGGGGGCGCACGTTTCTAAAGATTTATGCAAGCATTGCTACCAAATTGTTCCTTGAGTGAAAAAAAGACGGCACCACGCGCCGTCTTTTCGATTCTCTGTCAAGTTTGAGCGGCTCTGGAATCTTTGTGGGACTCTCGAACCGGGGGAAGGCAGGGGCCACGCAGTGACCCCTGCAGGGAGGCGTCAGCTCAGCAGAGCGGAGAGGGGGCCGATCAGGCCCTTGAGGGCCGACAGGGCGTTGTCCTTGGTGGGAGTGGTGTCGCCACCAAAGGTGTTGATCACCAGCTTCACACCCTTGTCGATCACGCCGTAGTTGTTGCCAGCGGCCAGCTTCACCACGGGGGCAGCGGTGTCCCACAGGCCTTTGAATTTGGCCATGGTGCTGGTAGCAGCCGGGATGTTGTCAGCAACCACCTGCTTCTCGGTGGTGTTCAGCAGGTTCACCACAGGGGTGAGCACGGATTTCAGCTGTTCGTTGCCGGTCAGATCAGCGGCTGTCTTGGCCACGTTCACAGCGGTGCGGGCCGCGTTGGTGGCATCGCTGGTGGTGACACCGGAGCAGGCCGCCAGATTGAAGGCCAGAACCACAGCCACACCAAGCACCACAAGGCGGCGAAGAGGCTGAAGCCAGCGCTGGAGGGTGGAGGTCATGCGGGGAGGGGAAAAACAATCTGGAACAAATTGACCTTAGACAGACAGCCATCCGGATCCCCACGGCTTTGGAAGTTCTTCATGGATCTAACGAGATTCTGATCTTCCATCTTCCTGGGGTTTGCCTTGGATGGGAGCGGTTGTACTCAAATTGCGCACAAATGTCCCATAGGGAACCAGGAAGGGCTGGCCATTGGCGAACTGAATGGCGAACTGAATATAGAGGGTGCAGAAAGATGCGGGCAATTATTTTTCAACCTTGCCAAGCCCAATGGTGGGCAATAAGATGGGGGAGGCACTATCGATATTCGATGCATTTAAGGTCACTCCTTTCCGTATCTGCGTTAAAGCAAAAACTGATGCGCTTGCTTCCGCTGAGTTTCCGTCGTCACAAAGTGTCTGACCATCGGGCCGTGCCCAGGGAAGATGCTCCCGGAATCCATCGGGCCATTGAGTTGCGCGGAAGATATAACTACGGTCTAGAATATATTAAGATTTACGATTGGAATAAGGAAGACCGCGTGGTGATCGGATCCTTTAATTCCATTTCACTGGTTGAGTGTCTTCTTGGCGGCAATCATCGGACTGACTGGCTTACGACGTATCCTTTTGGTCATATGTATCGCAAGAAGTTTCCCAATGGCAGGGTTCATGGTCTAGAGGGGCAGCCCACTTCAAAGGGCAACATTGTTATCAAAAATGATGCTTGGATCGGTTTCGGGTCCACTGTATTGAGCGGTGTGACCATTGGTAATGGCAGTGTGCTCGCTGCACGCTGTGTGGTCACGAAAGATGTTCCTGATTATGCTGTCGTTGGTGGGAATCCAGCGCGAATCCTGAAATATCGATTCGAGCAACGCATGATCGACTTGCTTCTCGAAATTGCATGGTGGGATGAAGATGATGCTATCATTGACGCCATTGTTCCCACTCTTCAAAGCATTGCAACCTTTGAAGATGTCCTGAATCTCAGAGATCAAATTGGAAGGCTTAAACGATCGAAGCCCGGTTCAACCCTGCTCAAATGATTGGGCTGACGATCAATTGTTTTCTCACACTCCCGCCAGAACTGTTGCCTCCTCCTCGGCGCTCACCACTCGGCCACTGTCTTCGAAACCGCTGATCTGATCGAAGTTCAAGTAGCGGTAAAGCTTCGCGCCATAGGGATCGATCTTCTCCGCGGCAATGGCGAGATACTCCTCCTTGGAGGGGATGCGGCCAAGCTGGGCGCAGACGGCCGCTAGCTCGGCACTGCCCAAGTACACCTGGGCGCCATTGCCAAGGCGATTGTTGAAGTTGCGAGTGCTGGTGGAGAACACGGTGGTGTTGTCTTCCACCCGGGCCTGGTTGCCCATGCACAGAGAGCAGCCCGGCATCTCCATGCGCGAGCCGGCTGCTTCGAAGGTGGCGTAATACCCCTCTTCTTTGAGTGTTTCCTCGTCCATCCGAGTGGGGGGGCACACCCACAGGCGCGCGGCGTTTTTCCCCTGGCCCTTGAGCACATTGGCCGCGGCCCGGTAATGGCCGATGTTGGTCATGCAAGAGCCGATGAACACCTCATCAATGCGATCGCCCGCCACCTCGCTGAGGGGTTTGACGTTGTCGGGATCGTTGGGGCAGGCGAGGATCGGCTCAGTGATCTGATCG
>JBIIJA010000304.1:0-3448 GCA_044234195.1 Cyanobium sp.
TGATGCGCCGCGCCAGGGTGCGGGCATCGCCGTAGCCGCGGGCGATCATGTTTTTCAGCAGAGCCACGTTGCTCCGCAGGTATTCGCTCACTGTCTCCACCGAAAGCTTGATGGTGCTGCCGGCACAGGAGCGTTCAGCGGTGGCATCGGTGAGCTCGAAGGCCTGCTCCAGCTTGAGATCGGGTAGCCCCTCGATTTCCATGATGCGGCCATTGAAGATGTTTTTCTTGCCCTCTTTGGCCACCGTGAGCAGCCCCTGCTGGATGGCTACATAGGGGATGGCGTTGACCACATCCCGCAGGGTGACCCCCGGTTGCAGGCTGCCTGAAAATTTCACCAGCACCGATTCGGGCATGTCGAGTGGCATGGCTCCGATGGCCGCGGCGAAGGCCACAAGGCCTGAGCCGGCGGGGAAGGAAATGCCCAGGGGGAAACGGGTGTGGCTGTCACCGCCAGTGCCCACCGTGTCGGGAAGGAGCATCCGGTTGAGCCAGCTGTGGATGATGCCGTCGCCGGGGCGCAGGGCCACGCCGCCGCGACTGGCCATGAAGTCGGGGAGCTCGGCGTGGGTCTGCAGGTCAACCGGCTTGGGATAGGCGGCCGTGTGGCAGAAGCTCTGCATCACCAGATCGGCGCTGAAGCCCAGGCAAGCCAGCTCCTTCATCTCATCGCGGGTCATGGGCCCGGTGGTGTCCTGGGAGCCGACGGTGGTCATCAGGGGTTCGCAGCTGGTGCCGGGGCGCACGCCGGGCAGGCCGCAGGCTTTGCCCACCATCTTTTGGGCCAGGGTGTAGCCCTTGCCCGTGTCGGCCGGGGCCACGGGGCGGATGAAGAGCTCGCTGGGGGGCTGGCCCAGCTGGGCGCGCACCTTGTCGGTGAGGGAGCGGCCGATCAGAAGGGGGATGCGGCCTCCGGCCCTCACCTCATCGGTGATCGTGCTGGGCTTGAGTGCGAAGTGGGCCACGATCTCCCCCGCGTTCGGTTCCCCAGCGGCCCGCTCGATCGTGCCGGCGTAGGGACGGATCGTGATCACATCGCCACTCTTGAGCTGGCTGACATCGCATTCAATGGGCAGGGCGCCGGAGTCTTCGGCGGTGTTGAAGAAGATCGGGGCGATCTTGCCCCCCAGCACCACACCGCCGCTGCGTTTGTTGGGCACGTGGGGGATGTCGGAGCCGGTGTGCCAGAGCACGGAGTTGATGGCCGACTTGCGGGAGCTGCCTGTGCCCACCACGTCGCCCACATAGGCCACGGGGTGGCCCTTGGCCTTGAGCTGGGAGATCAACTCCAAGCCGCCGGGCATGCGCGTTTCCAGCATCGCCGTGGCGTGCAGGGGAATATCAGGCCGGGTGGTGGCGTGGGTGGCGGGGGAGAGATCGTCCGTGTTGGTTTCGCCCTCCACCTTGAACACCGTCACGGTGATCTCCGCCGGCAGCTCAGGCTTGGCGGTGAACCATTCGGCCGCGGCCCAGCTGTCGATCACCCGCTTGGCATGGGGGTTGTGCTCTGCCAGCTCCAGCACATCGTTGTAAGCGTCGTAAACGAGCAGGGTGCGGCTCAGGCCTGTGGCGGCGGCCTCGGCGATGGCTGGATCAGGGTTGGAAAGCAGCTCGATGAGGGCGCCCACGTTGTAGCCGCCGATCATCGTGGCCAATAGTCGAACCGCTTCCACGGGGCTCACCAGAGGGCTCTGGGCCTGGCCTTTGGCCACGGCGCTCAGCCACGTGGCCTTCACGTAGGCCGCCTCATCCACGCCGGGCGGGATGCGCTCGCTCAGCAGGTGGAGAAGGAAGGCCTCCTCACCCGCAGGCGGTGCCTGCAGCAGCTTCGTCAGGGCCTGCGCCTGGGCCGCACTGAGGGGGAGGGGGGGGGCGCCCAGCGCCCCCCGTTCGGCCACGGCGGCCCGGTAGGTGGGCAGCAGGTCTGCCGGGACCAGGGGGGAGGCGCTCATCTCCTTACCGTTTGGGGCGTGATCCTCCATTCTCCGCGCTGACCGAACCCCCTTAGGTGGCAACGGCGACGGTTGGGAGCAGGTTGTGGGCTAACGCCCAAGGCATCAGGGGAGAACGATCGTCTTTCCGTCACTCTCGCCGCGGGTCGGCAACTCGCATGCCTTGGAGCCCCGGGGAAAGAACCCGATGGCTTCAGAATCGGGATTGCGCTTGACCAATTCCAACAGAGGGGCCAGGGAAGGGGTTTCCTCTCCGAAACAAAGATTGATCTTTGTCCCGCTCTTGTCGGTGTGCTGAGCAGTGAATTGGCTTAAAAATCTCTTTATTTCCCCTTGACTTCTGAGCCCGGTCGAATAAAGATATTCATCATAAAGCTCGTAAGAAGTCTTGCCCGAGGCTTCTGGAAGGATGTTCCAAGAGATGAAGCGTGATTCCTGCGCGATGGATCCAGCCAGAAAGGCCAAGGCAACGACGATGAGAATCTTTCGGAAGGCGGGCAAGAGCGGGCTTTTGCAAAGATTCTCCAAGGTGAATCCAAGGGAGCTGCAAAGTTCGACGGTGTTGATCACCAGCAACCAGGACAGAATGGGGATCAGGCACACGTATGAGAACCCCAGATATTTCACATACCAGTTGTGGTACGACATCACAGAAAAAAACAGCAGAGATGATGCAATGGAAGCGGTGAGGATCAAGCTAATCCCCTGCAGATCCAGCACGCTTCGCAAGGAGGAAACGTACTTGATTTTCTTCTGTTGTTCTTTGCTCTGCAAGAGCAGACAGGCTGCGAATGTCCCCATGGTCAGCAGAACAGCGAGATGGACGAGAGGGCTGGTCAGCGAGAAATCTTCACCTCTGTGACGGATGAGCTGAAAGGCATAACCTTCAGAAACGGCAAATTGATCTCTGGACAGCATCTTGACGATGGGTGACAAACCCAGCCAGTAGTCATCAGGAGAGGAGGCTTTGGGTTTGAGCCAGGTGGAATAAGGATAAGTGGAAAAACTAAGCATAAACCTGAGGCCGTTCACGACAGCAGCTTTGCCATAGGTCAATGGATTCCCATAGCGATTCATTAGATTGCCGACGGAAGATTGATACTCGGCAAGGTGGGAATAGGTGGTCTGGGAAAAGGAATAAAAGAGCGACAGGAAAATAACAAGTGACATCGCCAAAGGATAGAGAAGAAACCTAGCTTTTCCTGCTGGGGGTAGGGACTGGCGGCTTCTAAATGCTCGCGTTCTCAATACCCCCAGCATGAGAAAAGGGGTCGCGCAGATCAGGCCGAAGCTTTTGCAGGTCGCCGCATACATGGTCAGAAGCAAAGCGCAGCCCAGCACGACCGCTGGATGAAGCGGCCCCTTTTCGCGCAGAAAGGCGAGCGCAATGAAGCAGGACATCACAAAATAAACGGTGATAACGAGATCATTTTTGGAAGAGATGGCTTGAAAGATTTGCTGGTCAGAAGAGATGAGAAGGCAGATTGTGATGAGCTT
>JBIIJA010000129.1:0-6135 GCA_044234195.1 Cyanobium sp.
CAGGCGGTGCTGGTGATGCCATGGCTGGAGCTGGCCCACGGCCCCGGATCACCAGGAGCCTGGGAAACCTGCGGCGCCGATCTGGCCCGGCTGCACCGCCAGAGCCTCCTTGGGGCTCCCCAGCAAGGGGGCGTCGCTCAGGCGTTTGGCTGGGGGCAAGACAACTTCATCGGCGCCTCCCCCCAGATCAATGGCTGGAGGGAAAGCTGGAGCAGCTTTTTTGCGGAGTGCCGCCTGGCCCCCCAGCTGCGGTGGTTGGCAGAGAAGGGCCGACCGATGGCCGGGGCTGACTCCTTGCTGGAACGCCTGCCTGAATGGCTCAACAGCCATGGCGCTCAGCCATGCCTGGTCCATGGCGATCTGTGGAGCGGTAATGGAGCCTTACTAGCTGACAATAGGGGAAGCGTGTTCGATCCCGCTATTTATCGCGGGGATCGGGAGACGGATCTTGCGATGGCTCGTCTTTTCGGGGGCTTCCCGGAGGCTTTTTTCAACGGTTACAACGAAGAATGGCCTTTGCCGAAAGGCTGGGGCGATCGGATAGAGATCTACAATCTTTATCACCTCCTCAACCATGCCAATCTTTTTAGCGGGGGATACGTAAAACAAGCCCAATCAGTGATTCATGCACTGTTGGGCTTGCACTGAACGGAAGAGGAAGGGCGGACAGACCGGCTCAATTCAACCGAGATATTCCTTCTTCAGATGATCGACACGAGACATCAGCTCTGAGCGCTTCTCACTCGTGGTGAGGTTGTTCCAAGCCCAGTTGCCCACCACAACCAAGCCAAGAAGCTCAAGAAGCCCAGGCACGATGGGCAGCAAATTGATGGTGTCGAGCACCCCTTTGATTAAGATTTGGGCAATAATGACTGCGAGAAGAATTCCGGCAGCTTTGCCAAACTTGCCCAGCTGGCTCCAGTCCACCTTGTCCAGGGTCTCGTTCACTTTGCCCACCACCTCGCCGTAGCGCTTCTGGAATTCGAAATCGGGGCTGCCACTCTGGTCGGTCTCAGGGGCGTTCACATCGGGGGTTTCCGTCGTGGCGTCACTCATCGCCTCAAGTCGTCAAGAGAATGGCTGTCCAAAGCTACAGGCGTTGTGCAAAGCGTGCCAGACGCAATCTGTTTTGGTGGGAAGGTGCTGACCGTTTTGCAACGGGTGGTGCAAGCGGCGGCGCCCGAAGAGGGCTGTGCCTTGCTGTTGGGCCCCCCCTGGAGGGTGCAACAGGTGTGGCCCTGCCGCAATGTGTGGCTGCCCGAGGAGGAGCGCCACCGCCGCTTTGCCATCGATCCACGGGAGCAGCTTTTGGCCCAAAAGTGGGCCCGGCAGAAAGGTTGGCGCGTGCTGGGGGCCCTTCACAGTCATCCCCAGGGAGAGGCTGTGCCCTCCGCCACTGATCGGGCCCTCACCATGCCACCGGCCCTCATGGTGATCCAGGGGAAATCCGAATTGGCCTGCTGGTGGTTGCCCGAGGAGGGAGAACCCAGGCCCTTGATGTGGAAAATGGACATCTAGGTATCTCCTGGGCTGGCCTTCATGCTCCCCCCCGACACCAGCGCTGTTCAGTTGAGCCCCGATGAGGTGGCTCGCTTTTCACGCCATCTCATCCTGCCGGAGGTGGGCATGGAAGGCCAGAAGCGCCTCAAGGCCTCCTCCGTGCTCTGCGTCGGCACCGGTGGCTTGGGATCCCCTCTCTTGCTCTACCTAGCGGCGGCGGGGGTCGGCCGCCTCGGCATCGTCGACTTCGACGTGGTGGATTCCAGCAACCTGCAGCGCCAGGTGATCCATAGCACCAGCTGGGTGGGCAAACCCAAGATCGAATCCGCCCGGCATCGCATCCTGGAGATCAATCCCCACTGCGAAGTGGAGCTCTACAACACGGCTCTCAGCAGCGAGAACGCTCTCGAGATCCTTTCGTCCTACGACGTGATTTGTGATGGCACGGACAACTTCCCCACCCGCTATCTGGTGAACGACGCCTGTGTCCTGCTGGACAAACCCAACGTCTACGGCTCGATCTTCCGGATTGAAGGTCAGGCCACCGTGTTCAATTACCAGGGCGGTCCCAACTATCGCGATCTCTTTCCAGAACCCCCGCCTCCGGGCATGGTGCCCTCCTGCGCTGAGGGCGGCGTGGTGGGCGTGTTGCCGGGAATCATCGGCGTGATCCAAGCCACCGAGGCCGTCAAGATCATCACGGGCATCGGCACCACCCTGAGCGGCCGCCTGCTGCTCTTCGATGCGCTCAAAATGTCGTTTCGAGAGCTGAAGCTGCGCCCCAGTCCGGAGCGACCGGTGATCGATCAGCTGATTGACTATCAGGAGTTTTGCGGGGTGGCTGGTTCCGCCCCAGGCCAGGAGGAGGCTGCTGCCGTGGATGCGATTTCCGTGCAAGAACTCAAAACCCTGCTCGATGAGGGGGGCCAAGGGGTGGTGCTCATCGATGTGCGCAACCCCCCGGAAGCCGACATCGCTGTCATTCCTGGATCCATCCTGATCCCGCTGGATCGGATCGAGAGTGGAGAAGCCGTGGAGGAGGTGCGACGGCTTGCGGAGGGGAAAACCCTCTACGTGCACTGCAAGATGGGCGGGCGTTCCGCCAAGGCCCTGATCGCCCTGAAGCGCCATGGCATCGAGGGAGTCAATGTCAGCGGCGGGATTCAGGCCTGGAGTCAGGAGGTGGATCCGAGTGTGGCCCTTTATTGATGGTACAGACCCTTCCCTTAGGGCTCTGGAGGCGAATCGAGCGGCAGTTCATCCCCTTGCTGGTGGCCACCCTGCTGCCAATCCTGCTGCTGCCAAGCACGGCGGCCAATGATGCCAAAAGCCGCTGGCTGCTGTTCACCTTGATGGCGGTGATCATTCTCCAATCCATGCGCAGCTTGCCGGCGGTCGCACGCAGCCCCGCATCCCAGCTTTGGCTCTTGGCCTACCGCTTGATGGGAGGCGTGGCCCTGGCCACATCCCTGGGGTTCATTCCCTTCGGGGAGAACAACAACACGGCTTTCAAGGCCATGTTGGTATGCCTGGGACTGTTCCTGGTGATGACCTCCGTGCGGCTGGTCATGCTTCTGGCTCGGGTGCCACAGGTGAATGGGCAGGTGATGGCGGGGGCGGCCGCTGGCTATGTGCTGTTGGGTCTTACGGGAGGCGTGTTGGCCACGACCACCCAGACCTTCAAACCCGGCTCCTTTCTTCTCGGGGCAGGCACCAACCAAGAAGCGCTGCTGGATCGGCTGACCTATTTCAGCTTTGTCACCCTGGCGGGCCTGGGGTACGGAGACGTGTTGCCCGGCAATCCGTTTGGCGAGCGCTTTGCCATCCTGCTAAGCATTGGAGGCACTCTTTATGTGGCTTTGTTGGTGGGGCTGCTGCTGGGGCGCTATATCTCCTCAGAGGAATTAAAGATTCTTGAACTAGAGGAAGAAGTGGCCAGAAAGGATAGCCAACACCACTCTTCATCCAAACCTCAATAATCCACCCCGCGTTTCAAATCAACCCCGCGCTCGGCGTAATGCTTGTGGCAGACCATTTCCGAATGCACACTGGCGAGGTCAAAGTAGGCTGGTCGGGTTTTGCAACGGCCCGTGATGATCACCTCGGTCTCAGCAGGCTTACGCAACAATGTTTGGACGATAGGCTCAACTGGAATCAGCTCCAAATCAACGGTGGGATTGAGCTCATCTAAAATCACTGTTTTGTAAAGACCACTAGCGATAGCAGCCCTGGCAATCTCCCAGGCTCGCTCAGCTTCCACATAATCAATTGGCTGTTGTTGCCCCCTCCAGACAATGGCATCTCGACCACTTCGAAGATGGTCTACCAGGTGGGGATAGCTCTCCCTTAGAGCAGCAATCGCCGCATCTTCGGTGTAGCCATTGCCGCCTTTTAACCACTGCAGAATCAGCACACGGTGGCTCTTGTCCTGGCTGATGCCCCGCCCAATCGCCTGCAACGCCTTACCCAAGGCACTGGTGCTCTTCCCCTTCCCTTCGCCCGTGTAAATCTCGATCCCCTGCAGCCCTGCGGAATCACTGCTGTGGGGGCGCATTTCGGAGTGAAGATCTGCCAATTGCACAAGAGCGCTCGGTGCGCCACGGCCGGTGCAGATCACCTCCATCCCCGGGGGTTTGGTTGCCAATGTGCGCACCACGTCCTCCTCATCCAGCAAGGCCAAATCCAGTACGGGATTGAGCTCGTCGAGCACCACCACGGAGTAGAGATTGCTGGCCAGGGCCCCCTTGGCGATGTCCCATCCCCGTTGGGCCTCCTGCCGATCGAACAGGGTGGCTTCGCTGGCCGTGAAATAGTCGCCACGACCGGTGCGCACCTGATCGATCAGATGGGGAAACCCCTGCTGCAGAGCCTCAATGGCCGCATCTTCGTCATAGGAGCGCCCCGGCCCCTTGAGAAACCGCAGCAGGAGCACCCGCGTGCGTTTCTGCTCGCAGATCCCCAGCCCTATGGTGCGCAGCACCACCCCGAGGGCCGCCTGGCTCTTTCCTTTGCCCTCACCGTCATAAACATGCAGCTGGCCATGGGCCCGCTCATCGCTGCCGGTAGCGGTGCGGATCCCAATGCCGCTGCCCGTTCCCCGCTTGCTGGTTTGGGTGCGCATGGGCGGGGTCATGGTCCAAGCCAGGGGCCCAGGATGCTAATAGCCCCAGCTCCTAATCCCCGGGGTCGGGGACGACTTGCCAGGATGGCGCAATGGCCGGATGGCTTGATGGTTCACAAACGCCCCCTCACCCTTCTTGAACCTCTCCCTTCCAGGCTCCTTGAGGCCCTGGAGATGGCACGGCAGTCCATCGACGCCTTCGATCAAGTGGTGGTGGCCTACTCCGGTGGGGTGGATTCCTCGTTGGTGGCGGCCCTCGCCGCCGAACGATTGGGGGAGCGGGCCCTGGCCATCACAGGAGTCTCGGCGGCTTTAGCGCCCCATCTTTTAGAGGAAGCCCGTTCCCAGGCCCGCTGGCTTGGTCTGCGCCACAAGGAAATTGCCACCGCGGAGCTGTCCGACCCCACCTATGCCACCAATCCGCCAGACCGGTGCTATGCCTGCAAGCGCGAACTCCATGGTTTGCTAGCCCAGATTCGCGCCGATGCGGGGGCCACCCAGGTGCTGGATGGGGTTAATCTCGACGACTTGCAGGACCATCGCCCCGGGATACGGGCGGCCCGGGAACACAACGTGCGATCACCTCTGGCGGAAGCCCGGCTGGACAAGGCAGGTGTGCGCCAGCTCTCCCGGGCGCTCGGGCTCCCCTGGTGGGACAAACCGGCCCAGCCCTGCCTGGCCTCCCGCTTTCCCTATGGGGAACCCATCACCGCGGCCAGGCTGCAGCGCGTGGCTGCGGCCGAGGCCTGGTTGCGAGCCCAGGGGTTTGACGACGTGCGCGTGCGCAGCCAGGGAGAAACCGCCCGGATCGAACTGCCCTCCGCCCGATTGGGGGCCGTGTGCCAAAGCCTGGCCACCGGCAGCCTGAGGCAGGAGATGGTGAACGCCTTCACCGCCATGGGGTTCAACGCGGTGGCGCTGGATCTGGAGGGATTGGTCAGCGGGAAACTCAACCGCGATCTGGAAACCCCAGGTGCCCGAAAGATCGCGGCTGAGATGGAACCATGACGAGAGCGGAGTTCAGACCGCCGTCAACCGAGGGTCTCGTTCCCCCTGACCGACACCGAAGGGAGTTTCCCTGCGAAAACTGGTGAGCTTGTGATTGGCGGCTCCCAACTCGCTCATCAACACCTGGCATGCTCGCTCCGGCATGGTGTGGTCACCACAGGTGAACACGTCCACGGCGGCGTAGCCAGATTCCGGCCAGGTGTGGATGGAAATGTGGGATTCAGCCAAGAGAGCCAGACCTGTCACCCCTTGCGGGTCGAAACGGTGGGTGATCAGATGCAGCAAGGTGGCACCAGCACGTTTGGCTGCGCTTGTGATGGTGTCCCTGAGGAAAGCTTCGTCATCGAGCTTGGCACTGTCACAGTCGTAGAGCTCGAGAATGCAATGTTTGCCCACTGTCTCGGTGGCAGAGGCTGGGGCGGAGGTGGCGGGAAGAGAGGAGGAGGCCGCGCCCCATCCCGGATTGGGATGCAGGCAAGACAGGCTCTGATTCATCAGGGGTTGAG
>JBIIJA010000130.1:0-6129 GCA_044234195.1 Cyanobium sp.
TTCCGGGCCTGGAACTCTGCGCGACGGGCCTGGCTGTGGAGGACGTCGTCAAAAGCCATCGCGAAGCTGTCCGCGTTGCAAAACTGCTGGCCCGATTCAGCGAAGAGGGACGGAGGGAAGGCCATGGGCCACTGTGTTCGGAAGGAAAGGCGGGTGAGGCTGGAAACACAGTGCCGCAAACAGAAGCGGCTTCCAATGCCAGGACCCAGATTTGAACTGGGGACACGGCGATTTTCAGTCGCCTGCTCTACCAACTGAGCTATCCCGGCCTGTCGCCTGAGCGACCTTGGGATCTTAGATCACCGCTGCGGGGCTCTTGCTGCCTTGGGGAGTCTTTCGCAGCCTTGGGGTGCGTGCCAGGCAGATCAGACCGCGAACACGCCAACCGGCCTGATCCAAGGCTGCCGCCGCGTTGAGGGCTGTGGCCCCCGTGGTCAGGATGTCATCCACAAGAAACACCGGTTGATGCCTGGCCTCCTGGGGCTTGGCCCGACGGGGGCAGGTAAAGGCTCCCTTTTGATTCTCATGGCGCATGGCCCGGTTGAGGTGGTGTTGACCCAGCGCGGGTCTGGATCGCTCCAAGAGATTCGCGGTGCCCCAACGCCATTGCCTGCCTCCCACCTTGCAAATCAGACCTGGCAGAGGATTGGCCTGCCGTTTCCAACTGGGCACAGGCACCAGCAGGGGTGAGAGATGGGGCGGGAATGAGGGTGGCTCCACCCCCTTGAGCAAGGCGACGATGCTCTCCTGGTCTGGGTGTTGCCGAAGGCTCAAGAGCATGCGCCGATAGGCCCCCATGTAATGGCCCACAGCCCACCAGGGCAGGGGAGTGGATCCCTCCAATCCTTGACTGGGCAGCAATAGGGCATCGGCACAGGAGAGACAGAGCCTGGTCACCAGGCCTGGGGAAGCCAGAGGTTGGCGGCAGAGAGGGCAGGGCTTGGTGAAAAACCAATCCACGGGCAAGGGCCAGGGACCAATCCGGAAAGAAAGCTCAGCCAACGGAGGAGACTCCACTGTGGGATGGACTGGTTCAATCCTTCCCAGGAATGGACCGCAGCATCGCCACAAGGGTGCGGTGGGCATCCTCGCTATCGGTGAGCCAGGGATCAAAGGGCACCTCCACGGGCGCACCATCCACCTCCAACGTCATGGCCTGGGGAGCGACGGCCACCATCCGGGCCGACTGGGCCTGGCTCAAACCTGCGTAGTGGCGGGCGTAAGCCAAAACGGCTGAAGCGTGGTCGTCATTCATATGACGACAAATCCGATCACTCACGGCAGGGGTCAAGGGATCAGCGCTCATGGCGTCAGCAAACACTGGCTCCATTCTGGGGGCCGCGGGGAGTGCGCCAGAGGTCCGATCAGCTGATCGCCAGCCGCTGCCAAAGCAGCAAAGCCAGACGTAAGGCACTCCAGCCCACATACCCGGCCAGCACGACAAACAGGCCCATGGCCAAGAACGAGCGAATGCGATCGGTCATCAGGCTGGATGCAGACTGGTCATTCCCATCTTGCCCTGGGCCAAGAGAGCCATTCCCCGGGCCGCCGAAAGTTTGGGTCGGTTGAGGATGGGGAGGCCCAGGGCCTGTTGTCGCAATTGGCGCCACTGGGGATTGGTCGCCCCCCCGCCCAGGGTGATGATCCTGGTGATGGGCGGGGCTCCAAGCTCCCGGAACCGCTGCCATCCCTCCTTTTCAATCCTCGTGATTCCCTCCAACAGCGCTTGGAGAAACCTGGCGTCGCTCACTGGGCGGGGCTCCAGGATGGGTTGAAGCCGGGGGGCGTCTGCGGGAAAACGCTCCCCCCTGCCGAGCAGCGGTCGCAGCCTCAAACCGGTGCTGGCCAGGGGATCCATCTGTCGGCTCAATTCCTCGATCATGGGAGAGGTGAAATAACGGCTCAGGATCGCCGCCCCCGTATTGGAGGCCCCGCCCAACAGCCATCTGCCATTCACCCGATGACAACTCACTCCCACCGCCTGAATCGGTTGGGGAACAAACTGTTTCAACACCAGGGTGGATCCCAGCACGGTGATGCCATCCCCTGGGGAAGGATCAGCGGCGAGAACGGCGGCATTGGCATCTGTGGTTCCTGCCACCACCTGACAGGTCTCGGCCAGTCCAAGAGCGGCAGCCACTGCTGGAGCCACAGGTCCGAGCACCGTGCCGCTGGGAACAATCTCGGGCAACGCCTTGGCCCAGGGCGTGACCTCCAGGGACCCCAACCAGCGCTGGCTACCCAGATCCCATCCAAGACGGAGATTGTTGCCCTCCTCTCCCCAGCGCCAATGGTTGAGCAACCATCCCATGAGCCAATCGGCCTGGTGACGGAGCAAAAACGTAGCTCCATCCCTGGCCTGGCCAGCAGGGTGGATGCCAGCCTCCCCTAAGAGCCGCCACGCCTCGGGCAACTGGGCTTCACAGGCCAGGTGATAAGGAAGGGCCTGGGCCAAGTCTCCTGTCAACAGCTGGCCATCGTCTCTGCAAAGCAACAGGGTGCCCGAGGTACCCGCCAAAGAAATGGTGTTCACCCGTTGCGTGATGTCCAGAGGGAGCTGGCGCATCAGAGAGAGAAAACCCTCTCTCCAACTCTCGGGACACTCGAAGGGTCCAGGATAGGGGAGACCTAATTCAGCAGCAGTCTCCCCATCTTGATCAATCGCAGCCAGCCGAACTCCGCTGGTGCCGAAGTCAACCCCTAGGGCCAGTTCGCGCAAGATCGGCGGTGGCTTGTTTGAGGGTCTGGGCAATGGCGGTCACATCCTCCCAGGGGAGGTTGAGGTCGCTGCGACCAAAATGACCATAGGCAGCCACATCTTTGTAGAAGCGACCACCCCGTTGTTGGGGAAGGGTGCGGAGCCCGAAGGTTTGGATGATGGCGCCTGGTCGGAGGTCGAAATGCTCCTGCACCAAGGCTGTGAGATCGCTATTGCTCAGGCTGCTAGTGCCAAAGCTCTCCACCAAAATGCTCACCGGTTTCGCCACACCGATGGCGTAACTGAGCTGCACCTCCACCTTCCTGGCAAGGCCAGCGGCCACGATCGCCTTGGCGACATAGCGAGCTGCATAGGCCGCTGAGCGATCCACCTTGGTGGGATCCTTACCAGAAAAGGCTCCACCACCGTGGCGGGCATAGCCACCATAGGTGTCCACAATGATCTTGCGGCCGGTCAAACCAGCATCGCCCTGGGGGCCGCCCACCACGAACTTGCCGGTGGGATTCACTAGGAAGCGTGTGGTGGCCCGCTCGGGCTTCAGCCGAAGGTCTGCCGTGGCTGGCTCCACGACATGGGTCCAAAGATCTTCAGAAATCCGATCCCGCAAGGCCTTTTCTTCACTAATGCCGTCGATTTCCGCTTCATGCTGGGTGGAGATCAAGAGGGTATCGATAGCCACCGGCCTATCGTCCTCATACACCACGCTCACCTGGGTTTTCCCATCAGGGAGCAGATAGGGCAGGGTGCCCCGATGGCGCACTTCCGCCAATCCCCTGGCGAGGCGGTGGGCCAAGCTGATAGGGAGGGGCATCAATTCGGGAGTTTCATCGCAGGCGAAGCCAAACATGATGCCCTGATCCCCAGCGCCAACCTTGTCGAGGGGATCGCCTGCATGGTCATCCGCTTCATCCACGCCCTGGGCGATATCAGGAGACTGCTGATCCAGAGCGATGAGCACAGCGCAACTGCGGGCATCAAATCCTCCTGCCCGATAGCCTCGGTAGCCGATGCCATCAATCACCTCTCTCACAAGGTGATTGAAGTCCACCTTGGCCGAAGTGGTCACCTCTCCGGTAATCAGGCAAAGACCAGTGTTGACAACGGTTTCACAGGCCACCCTACTGGCTGGATCTTGGCTGAGGAGAGCATCCAAGACCGCGTCGCTGATCTGATCACAGATCTTGTCGGGATGCCCTTCCGTCACGGATTCAGATGTGAAGACGTAACGGCTCATGGATTTTGTCTGAAGGTGCCCAATCTTATGTTTCAAGGTTCGTTTTCCGGGTCTCCATGGACACGCCCTCATCCGGTTTCAGTCCCCCCTCCACAGACAATTCGCTCCAGTGATCCAGCAAGGGGAAGCGCCCATCAAGAGACACAGGCTGCATCCAGCCCCCTCTGTAGCCCAACACCACCGACACTCCCGCTGATTGGGCCATGCGCAGATCACTATTCGCATCCCCCACCAGAGCGCAGTTGGCGGGAGCCACCCCCAGCCCTTGGCAGAGTTGATGGATGGCTTTGGGGTCGGGCTTGCGAGGCTGATGGTCCGCACTCCAAATGGCTGAGATTTGGCTGGAAAACCCGTGTTGGTCGATAAATCTTTGAATGCCTAAGGAATCATCATTGCTGATCACAGCACAATCGACAGCAGAGCTGTGCAACGCAGCCAGGAGATCCGATAAGCCCTCAGTCATCTCAGCGCCCCCTCTGCCAGGGGGGAGGTCCAGATCAGCCAGGCGAAACGTTTCATGGGCCATGGCCAAGGATTCAGGCCAGCCATGGCCCACCTGGGTGAGAGCCACCGCGGTGCTGATCAGGTTGTGATCACGGGCCGCCACAGCTGTGATGCCTGCGGGATCCAAACTTCCGCCCTCGGGATGGAGGCCGTAGGCCCTGCGCAGAAGGTCAGCCAAATGAGCTTCCCCCCTCTTTCCAGAAAGGGTGAGGCAGTGGCTGATGCGCGCAGTCGCTAGAGCAAGGAGCTGGGGTTCACTGCGGCTCATAGTGCCGTCCTTATCGAACAGCACGGCCCGAATTTCAGCAGGACTGCCTAACGGGCCTAGGGGCTCACCCCGCAAAAACAACCTGGCCATGCACCTCAGGGTAGGGAGGGCTGTGGACGATCAGTCAGAGTTGGCGCTGATCGGTTCAACGTCTTCAGCCTGCTCCAGGAGCATCTGCTTGTAGCGGGCGGCCATTTCTTCTGCTTTGTCAAACACTTTCTGCGGATCGGTGAGCATGTCGCCAGGCTCTGGCTCGAGAGCTTTGGTGGAAAGAGAAATCCTCCCGCGCTCAGCATCGAGATCAATGATCATCACTTTCATTTGATCATTCACATTGAGAACCGTGTGGGGAGTTTCAATGTGCTCGTGGCTGATTTCGGAGATGTGCAACAGGCCACTGACCCCGCCGATGTCAATAAACGCTCCATAAGGCTTGATCCCGCGGACCGTGCCCAGCACCACCTCGCCAACCTCCAGCCGATTCATCTTGCGCTCTACCAGAGCTCTTCTATGGCTGAGAACCAGGCGGTTTCGTTCCTCATCCACTTCAAGGAACTTCAGGGGCAGGAAATCAGCCACCAATTCTTCCTTGGCTTTCCTGGTGCTGATGTGGCTGCCGGGGATGAAGCCCCGCAAGCCCTCCACCCGAACCAGCGCCCCACCGCGGTTGGTGGCAAACACTTCGCTGTAGATGGTGGCATCTTCTTTTTGAAGCTGGCGCACACGCTCCCAGGCACGCTGGTATTCAATCCTGCGAATCGAAAGGGTAAGCTGCCCATCCTCATTCTCTTCACTGAGGATGAAAAACTCTCGAACCTCTCCAGCCTCCAATACATCAGAGAGGTGCTCGACCCTATTGATCGAAACTTCTTGCAACGGCATGAAAGCAGCCGTTTTGGCACCGATGTCGATCATTGCCCCCTTGGATTCAAGGGCAAATACGGTGCCGTTAACCACATCTCCAGGCTTGAAGTTGTAGTCGTACTTATTTAGAAGGGAAGCGAATTCATCAAGTGTGAAGCCAACGCCCTCAGCCTCCCTCGCCAGAAGCCTGCTGCTGGAGCTATCGGCTGCAGGAATTTCATTCGGAAGGTCCTGGTCGCCGAGATCTTCGAGCTCATCAATGGCCTCGGTCTCTAAGCTCTGCAGCTCTTGGGAGGGGGTGACTGTCATACGGGTGAGGCGGTCTGCCGGAGGCAGTGAGAAGGAGTCGCCCAATCCGCCGCCGCGGAGTGTGCGCGCAATATTCGATACTAGCCCCTCGCCTCCTCAGCGAGGACGCAATTCTTAAGGCGTTGATCCCTATGTCAATTCACCACGGTGAGGCGTTGTTTGGCATGACTGACACGGTCGATCTGTCCGAGGCCCTCCAAGGTCGCCACAAAGTCGGAGACACTTCGAAAT
>JBIIJA010000240.1:0-4266 GCA_044234195.1 Cyanobium sp.
CTTGATCCCATCCATGCCAGCCGACACTCTCTCGGGCCCCTCCGCCAGCCTCACCAGCACCCCCGAACGGTTCAGCGACTCCTCCTGGGATCTGCTGCTCGCCAGCCAGCAGCAGGCGCGTCGCTGGCGCCACGGCTCCATGGATGTGGAGCATGTGCTGCTAGCCCTGCTGCTGGAGCCTCGCTTTGGCCCCTGGGTGGAGCGCCTGCCGGTGGATGAAGACCGGCTGCTGGATCGCTTGGAGGCGTTCTGTGCCGACCAGCCCTCCACCTCCGACACCAATCTCTACATCGGCGATGCCCTCGAGGATGTGCTCGAAGTGGCCGAGCAACGCCGGGCCGCCTGGGGCGACCGGCTGATCGAAATCCCCCACCTCCTGCTGGCCCTGCTGGAGGACCCGCGGCTGGCCGGCGCCCTGTTGGCGGATGAAGGCCTCAGCGACGACCTGCTCACCCGCCAGTGGCGCCAAGGGGGGATCACCTCCGTGCCGGAAGCCAACACCCAGCCGGCCGAGCCCAGTCTCTCCGCCCAGGGGCAAGGAACCCAGGGGCCAGGGACCCAGGGGCCCAGGGCCCAAGAGGCAGGGATGCGGCCACCGGTGGGGATGGGGCCAGGGATGCTCCCAACAGCAGGAGCCCCTGGTCGAACGACCAGCCCGCCCAATGCCGCGGCGGCGGCCGGTTTGCGGCTGGAGCGAGTGGGGGAAGGGGAGGAGGAGATCGCCGAAGGCCTGAGTTTGTACGGGCGGGATCTCACGGCAGCGGCCCGGGAGGGGGCCCTGGATCCGGTGATCGGCCGCGACACGGAGATCCGCCGTCTGATTCAAGTGCTCTCCCGCCGGGGCAAGAACAACCCCGTGTTGATCGGCGAACCCGGGGTGGGCAAAACCGCGGTGGCCGAGCTGCTGGCCCAACGCATCGTGGCCGGGGAGGTGCCGGAAGCCCTGCGGGGGGTGCGGTTGGTGGCGCTGGATCTGGGCGCCCTGATCGCCGGCGCGAAGTTTCGCGGGCAATTCGAAGAACGGCTGCGGGGCGTGCTGGAGGAGGTGAGGGAAGCGGACGGGCGCAACGGTGGGGTGGTGCTCTTCATCGATGAGCTGCACACCGTGGTGGGGGGGGAGCGGGCCTCGGCGGACGCGGGCAGCCTGCTCAAACCCGCCCTAGCCCGGGGCGACCTGCGCTGCATCGGCGCCACCACCCCCGAGGACTACCGCCGCACCATCGGCAAAGATCCCGCCCTGGAGCGACGCTTCCAGCAGGTGGTGATCCGCGAACCCGATCGGGACACCTGCCTGGAAATTCTGCGGGGCCTCAGGGAGCGCTACGAGCTCCACCATGGCGTCACCATCACCGATCAAGCCCTGGTGGCCGCGTGCCGCCTGGCGGATCGCTACATCAGCGACCGCTGCCTGCCCGATTCCGCCATCGATCTGGTGGATGAGGCCGCCGCCCAGCTGCGCATGGAGGTGACCTCCAAACCCCGGGTGGTGGAGGAGGCGGAAGGGGAGTTGCGACGGGTGGAGCTGGCCCTGCTGGCGGCAGAGGCCGCTCCCATGGAGGAGCGTGTTCAGCTTCAGGCCCAACGCCAGCGGGCCCACGCCGCCCTGGAGGCCCTGCAGCGCCGGTGGGAGGAGGAGCGGGAGCGGCTGGCGGAGCTGCGGGAGCTGCTGGCGGAGGATGAGCGCCTGCGCCAAGCCATCGCCGAGGCGGAGCGGGAGGGGGATCTGGAAACCGCCGCCCGGCTGCAATACGACCAACTGCAGCGCCTGCAGCAGCAGCGCTCGGCCCTGGAGGCGGAACTTCGCCGGGATCCCCTGCTCAGGGAACAGGTGGATGAGGGGGACATCGCCGATGTGGTGGCCCGCTCCACTGGCATCCCTGTGCAGCAGCTGCTGGCGGGGGAGCGGCAGAAGCTGCTGGAGCTGGAGGCGCGCCTGGGGGAGCGGGTGATCGGCCAACCCGAGGCCGTGGCTGCCGTGGCCGCCGCGATCCGCCGGGCACGGGCGGGCATGAAGGCCCCCAGCCGACCCGTGGGGTCGTTCCTGTTTCTCGGCCCCACCGGCGTGGGCAAGACCGAACTGGCCAAAGCCCTGGCCGCCTCCCTGTTCGATGAGGAGGAGGCCCTGGTGCGGCTGGACATGAGCGAATACATGGAGCGCAACGCGGTGGCCCGCCTGGTGGGCGCGCCCCCTGGCTACGTGGGCTACGAGGAGGGCGGCCAGCTCACCGAGGCCGTGCGGCGCCGGCCCTATGCGGTGCTGCTCCTGGATGAGGTGGAAAAGGCCCACCCGGAGGTGTTCAACCTGCTGCTTCAGGTGCTCGATGACGGCCGGCTCACCGATTCCCAAGGGCGAACGGTGGACTTTCGCCACACCGTGGTGATCATGACCAGCAACCTGGCCGGACGGGCCATCCTGGAACGGGCCAAAGCCCCAGGAGGCCCAGAAGCGGAGGAGGCCCTGCAGGCGGAGGTGGATCAGGCCCTGACCCGCCAGTTCCGCCCTGAATTTCTCAACCGCATCGATGAGGTGATCCGCTTCCGCCCTCTCGGCAAAGAGGACTTGGGCCGCATCGTGCGCCTCCAGCTGCAAGAGCTGGCGGCCCTGCTGGCGGAGCAACAGCTGCGCCTGGAGGTGGATGAGGCGGTGGTGAGCGCCCTGGCCGAGCGGGGCTACGAGCCGGAGTATGGGGCGCGGCCGCTGCGGCGGCTCATGCGGCGCTGGATTGAGAATCCCCTGGCTACAGAGCTGCTGGAGGAGCACTTCACGGGCGCGTGGGGGGTGAGGCTCTGCCTGGGCCCCGCCGACCAACCCGAGCGGCTGCAATTCATGCCCCTACGCCATGAGGGGGGGGAGCGTCCGGTAGGGTGGTCGTTTGCTGATGGGCGGTGACGCCCGGCAAGCGCCGCTCAGCCAGCGATTTCCCTGCCGTGGATTCCACCCCTTCTTCGCCCACGTCCACGCCCGAGCGCCCCACCTCCCCTGGCGCGGCAGGGCCCGAGTCCCAAGGCCCCCAACAGGAGCCCGGGAGCAGCTTCGCGGCAGCCACCATCGCCGAGCTTCGCAAGGTGGTGTGGCCCAGCCGACAGCAACTGTTCAATGAAACGGTGGCGGTGATTGTGATGATCGCGGCCTCCGCGGCGGCCATCGCTGCCCTCGATCGCTTCTATGGCTGGGGAGCCAAATTGCTTTTCCGATGATGATGGTGACCGAGTCTTCCCTGCCGATTTTGGATGAGGAGCTCTCCCCAGGGGAACTCTCTGCCGGGGAACTACCCCCCAGGGATCTCCCCCTGGAGACAGACCTGCCAGCCGCCGAGGGAGCCGTCGCCCCTGAGGCCACGGAGAAGCCCCAGGTGGCCCGCTGGTATGCAGTGCAAGTGGCTTCCAGCTGTGAGAAGAAGGTGAAGGCCACCCTGGAGCAACGGGCTGTCACCCTTGGGGTCGACAATCGCATCCTGGAGATTGAAATTCCCCAAACCCCCGGCGTGAAGCTGAAGAAAGACGGCACCCGCCAGTCGATTGAGGAAAAGGTGTTTCCGGGCTATGTGCTGGTGCGCATGATCCTCGATGAGGACACGATGATGGCGGTGCGCAGCACGCCCAACGTCATCAATTTCGTGGGCCAGGAAGAGCGGCGGGCCACGGGCAAGACCCGAGGGCACATCAAGCCCCGCCCCTTGAGCCGCACGGAGGTGGAGCGCATCTTCCGCCGGGCTTCGGAGAAGAAGGCTGTGGTCAAAGTTGATCTCAGCGAAGGGGATCAGATCCTCGTCACCGGCGGCCCCTTCAAGGATTTCCAGGGAGAAGTGATCGAGGTGTCGGCCGAGCGCAGCAAGCTCAAGGCTCTGCTCTCGATCTTCGGCCGGGAAACCCCGGTCGAACTCGAGTTTTCCCAGGTCAGCAAGCAAAACTGACCGTCAGCTCGCGGCCGTCTCCCTGCGGAGGGCGGCCCGCGGTGGTTCCCACCACCAGCCCCCATCCTTACCGATGCTGGGGATCCGCAGATTGTCCAGTCCAGTGTCCGTCCCTGCCAAGCCTCCCTGCCTAGCCGATGGCCAAAAAAGTCGTAGCTGTGATCAAGCTGGCCCTCGAGGCCGGCAAAGCCAACCCCGCACCGCCCGTGGGCCCTGCCCTCGGCCAGCACGGGGTCAACATCATGGCGTTCTGCAAGGAATACAACGCCCGCACCCAGGAGAAGGCCGGCTACGTGATTCCGGTGGAGATCTCGGTCTTTGAAGACCGCAGCTTCACCTTCATCACCAAGAC
>JBIIJA010000133.1:0-6042 GCA_044234195.1 Cyanobium sp.
CACCCCTGAGGAGCAGAAAACGTCGCTGCGCTTCTTCGCGGTGATGAATGCCCTGCTGCCCTACGCCCCCACCCATCCTGCAGACCAGAAGCTGCGCGAGTCGTTCGCTCGCATCGGCATCGCACCAGGCCAGCCCTTTGACCCCAGCACGCTCTCCCCCCAGACCCGCGCAGCGCTGGAGACGGGCATGGCCGATGCCTGGAGGGATTTCGCCGCGCTCAAGGCCCGCAACGACAAAGGGGAGGTGACCTCCGGTGATCTGTTCGGGACGCGTGAGTTTCTGAACAACAACAGCCTCAACCGGATGACGGCCGCCGTGCTGGGCATCTATGGCAACAGCCGCGAGGAGGCTCTCTATCCGGTGTATTTCGTGGATGCGGATGGCAACAAGCTCGACGGCCGCCGCCATGCCTACCGCCTGCGCTTCGCACCGGGTGAGCTGCCGCCGGTGAATGCGTTCTGGTCGCTGACGCTGTATCGCCTGCCTGAGAGCCTGCTGTATGCCAACCCACTGAACCGCTATCTGATGAATTCGCCGATGCTGCCTGGGCTGAAACGGGATCCCGATGGCGGCCTCAGCCTGCTGGTGCAACACCCGGCCCCCTCCAAGGCCCTGGAGTCAAACTGGCTACCCGCACCCGATGGGCCCTTTGCCGTGTTCCTGCGCCTGTACTGGCCGAAAGCAGCAGCGCTTCAGGGGCAGTGGAAACCGCCGTCGCTCCTGCCCGAGCCGCTTCCGGCCCAGGCTGTCCAAGCCCAGGCCCCATCGACACGTGGCGAGGTGGTGACGCCCCAGACCTACATCCGCGCGGAGACCGATCGCACCTTCCACAACATCGCCCGCCAGGCCGGGGGTGTGAACCGCTGGTTTCTGATCCGCAAGCCCACACCGCTGGATCAACAGACGGTGGTACGGATGAATCTCGACACCCTGTATTCCGCTTCGATCGTGGATACCTCCAAGGGAGCCACGGTCACGATCCCGCCGCACCCCAAGGGGCGCTTCATGTCGGTGCTGCTGGTCGACAATGATCACTACGCACCGGCCGTGCTCTATGAGCCCGGCACCTATTCCCTGCCGAAGGACACCAAGTATCTGGCGGTGGTGGTGCGCACCCAGCTGTTCAATCCCAAGGATCCAGCAGAGATCGCTGAGGTGAATCGCCTCCAGGATTCGGTGGTGGTGAAGGCGGCCAGTGGCGACCCGCTGCCGCCGCAGCGATGGGATCAGGTTTCCCTCCAAGCCCTCACCCAGCGCTATGAGCGGGAAGCCAAGACCTATCCCAGTTACAAGGGAATGATGGGGCCCCGCGGAACGGTGAATGAACGCACCCGCCATCTGGCGACGGCGGCCGCCTGGGGCCTGAACCCGGAGACCGATGCCACCTATCTGAGCACCACAGGTGATTTTAATCCCCGCCTTTGCCACACCGCTACCTATACGGTGCCGGAGAACAAGGCCTTCTGGTCGATCACCCTCTATGGCGAGGATGGCTACATGAAGCATGCCAATGCTGTGGTCAATTCCAGCAACGTGAAGCTCAATCCCAATGGCACCTTTGCCGTGGCGTTTGGCTCTGAACAGGCCTGCGGTCAGCGACCCAATCGGCTGGATGTGGCGCCGGGCTGGAATCTGATTATGCGCATTTATCGGCCGGGCCCCTCCGTGCTCAGCGGCGCCTACAGGCTGCCTACACCCACTCCTGTGCCCTGATGCATGGCAGTTTGGAATTGAGGTGACGATGGCTGCTGACTCTGCGCGCATCCCCCTGCTGGGCCAGCCAGGCCTGAGTCACGCGTTTGATTGCCCGCAATCCTGGGCTGACCAACTCAACGCGTGGACGCCGAGCCATGTCTGTGAGCCCAGGGCGCGTCAGGGCCAATTCGTCAATCGTATGGCCATGCTCCCCCTCGGCTGCATGCGGATTCTGAGCACCCACGGAAGTGCGATTCAACTGGAAAGCAAGGGGTCTGGTCTCGCCCATCTGGTGATGCCCTATCGGGGACTTACGCGCTGGCGCGTTGATCGCCATTGGTTGGACAGCTGGACCGAGGAATCCCTGCTGTTTGTGCCGCCGGGCCCGCTCCAGATTGAGAACACGGTGACGGCTGGCATCGTGACATTTGTTGATCCCGATGCTCTTTTGCAAACGGCACTCTCGATGGCGGGTGTCCATGACAGCAACCTGGCGATCAGGGCAACGCTCTCCTCACCGCAGTTGATCCCCTTGCAGGGTCATTGCAATCAAACCCTTGCCAAGGTTCTCTACGCCACCTATCAAAATCTTGATCTTCTCCTATCTGCGGGGGCTGATGTTCTTCGCCACTCCCGGATTGATGATCAGATTCTGCGCCTGTGGGTGTTGCTGCTGATCCCAGCATTGCAAGCCGTCGATGACTGTTCAAGCCAGTTGTTCCCGGGGGAGAGCGGATCTGCTTGGGTGAAGACTCTTGCGGCTTGGATCGAAGCCCATGCGGGTCAACCCTTGTCGCTCAGTGATCTGGAACGGCAGTCGGGTTATTCACGCCGCAGTCTTCAGTTGGCGTTTCGTGCCCACCTGGGCTGCAGCCCGATGCAATGGGTGAGTCGCTGCCGGATGCAGAAGGCGCGTGAGCGTCTCCAGTCCCCCGCGCCCGGCGATTCTGTTGGCTCAGTGGCTTACGGACTTGGCTTTGTGAATGTGGCCTCATTTAGCCGTGATTTCAGGCGCCTCTTCGGTGAGCGACCTTCGGCGGTGCTCCGGCAGGCGCGCTCGTAGCCTTCCCCTTGGAGCCTGCACCGCCATCGGCAGGAGCAGCGGGATTGGAGTGGTTGATGGGTGCTTCTCTCCCCCGCCCCAGTGGCTTCCGCCTCGCTCCCCAGCTGAGCGCTGAGCTGTTTCAGAAGCGTGAGCCCGGCGACTGCAGGAAGGCCAGCTCCTCAGCGCTCGACTCCCGTCCCAGAACCGTGTTGCGGTGAGGGAATCGGCCAAAGCGGGCGATCACATCCCGATGCCGGCGGGCGAAGTGGGCGGTGCGCGGATCGCTGAACCGCTCGAACAACGGCAGCGCCACCTCCTGCACCGCCAGCTCTTCCGAGTGCATCAGCGGCATCAGCCAGAACTGCCGCCGCGCCTGCTCGGGCTCCGCCTCCAGCCAGCCGCGCTCCACCGCCCGCAAACTCTCAGCCAGGGCTTGGGGATCGCCAGCGAACGCCATGGCGGTGTCGCGCCAGATCTGCCGCGGGAACTGATCGAGCAGCAGAACCAGCGCCAGGCCTCCTGCCGCTTCCGTGGCCCAGGCGCCGAGCTCACCGGCGATGGCGCGTCGGGTCAGCACCAGAAAGCGTTGCTGCAGCAGGGCGTCAAAGGCCGGGTCCTTGGCAAACCACTGGCGCGGCCGGCTCTGCACGAACCAGAACTCCAGAACCTCCGCCGCTTGTTCCCCCTGGCCTGGCATCAGAGCAGGGCCTGCACGCTGGCCACCTTGTCCTCCAGGGTCTGGTCCTTGTCGGTGCGGGTGTTGATTCTCACGGTGGTGTAGACGCGGGGGCAGCCCATGGCATGCACCGCCTGGTGGGAAGCCTCGATCGCGGCGAACACCGGCGCCCACTCCCTTTCGATGGCGGTGCCTTTGGGGTGCAGCTGGATCTTGAGGCCCGTCTCGGTGAGCACCTCCACGATCACTTTCATGGTGAGTCCTTGCGGGATTGCTCCCATGGTGGAAGCAGCTGCCCAGAAGCCGCCGTGTCCGTGTTTCCGCTGCTGCTGCTCGCCGGAACCGCCGCCCTGGCCGGCACATCCGCGGCATCACGGATCGGATGGGCGGGGCTGAGGCTCATCGACCAGAGGATCCTGTCGACGCGGGCTCAGCCTGCAAACATCAAAGACAATGCAAAACGTGTTGCAAGACTTAATCGTAAATGTTGCATTTCGAAATACTTTTTGCCATACATTAGACATAAAAATCTTCTTCAGTTTGGCTGCTCAAGCTGTTCTCACTGGCTCAGTCGCTTCCTTTCTCGTCTGTGCCCCATCTCAGGCTGCTGTCGTCAACGTCGGTGGTGTTCTCTACGACGTGACGGTGCTGGAAACGTCCTACACTGCATCAGACAGTACGTTTCAACAGCCTCCCCTAGGTCAAATGCCCTGGTGGGAAGACCGAGCCATGGCGAGGAAGTTTGCCATAACAGTCTTTGACCTTCTGGGTGAAGGCTCAACAGGAGGTTTCGGACCCTACTTTGCCTACACATACTTCGAAATATTCTTAACTATTCCTTGGTGGATGTTGCCATGCAAGATATATATTTCCAGGATACACCATCGGTGACACTCCTCTGGCCATCGCCACGTTGAAATATGCCATCGCCGCCCCAGTCCCTGGCCCCCTGTCGCTCTTTGGCGCGGCGGCGACCTTTGGTTGGTCGCGCCAGCTCAGAAGACGCATCCGCATCTATTGAGCCCCTGATTGAGCCGTTCAGCCATGTCTTGTGGCCCCAGCCGGGCAGAGCGGCGAAGACGGAAGCCCATGGCGATCAGCGGGTTGGCTCGCAGGGATGGTCCGAGCAGGGTTCAGGTTGCCGCGTGGATGCAGCAGTCCGCACATCCATGCGCCCAGCGCATCAAACCGCCGGTGCTGCAGCCTCCGGGGGAGGAGGAGCTGCGCCTCAAAAGCATTGCACTGACTGGGTTTTTCCAGGTACGGGAACAGGCACTCCAGCGGGCCACCGTCAGCTGAAAAGGGGCGTACTTTGAAGTTGAGGGGAGGCCCGGGAGCCAACCCGCCCCTCACCCTCCACCAGAGTCCGGCCAGGGAGCACCCGAGCCGGTGCGCACAACGGAGGTGCGCAAACGATGCGATACACAACAGGTGAACTCGGTGACGCGGCGCGAGCGTCATCCCGTAGCGGCAGAGAGCGAGTCGCCAGTTCTGTTTCCCGCGTGTTGAACCCCCGGGCTGCATAACCCGAGCCGGGATCACAACCGAGAAGGTCAAGCCTTGAGCATCTCTTCCCAGAGACGTGATCCCCATTCCTTCCCTGCCAGGCCCCAGACAGGTCATGCGTGAACCACAGACACCCGACCGGCAGTCCTTGGTGTGAGGAGGTGGCCGCCGCAACCGGTGCTAAGGCGCCCCCCACGGGGCGCCTTCTTTGTTGGGGTCACGATCACCAGTCCTATGCATTCGCCTCACGCAGCACAGCCAGCAAAAGCCAGTGGCCGGGGCCCAAGGGGCAGGACGCCCTGATCGGGGAGGGTTGGGCGTGCTGAGCCATGGGCGGACCGTCGGGCGTGGAACCTGCTAGAACGAGAACCATTCTCAGCAAATGGGGGCTCCGGCTCCTCCCTGGCCATGGCCTTCTCCAGCCCTGTTCCCGCCGCCGAGCGCCTGCCGGTCACCGTGCTCACCGGTTACCTCGGCGCCGGCAAAACCACCTTGCTGAACCGGATCCTCACCCATGAGCACGGCCTCAAGGTGGCGGTGATCGTCAATGAGTTCGGGGAAGTCGGCATCGACAACCAGCTCGTGGTGGATGCCGATGAGGAGATCTTCGAGATGAACAATGGCTGCATCTGCTGCACTGTGCGCGGCGATCTGATCCGGATCATCGGCAACCTGATGAAGCGGCGCGATCGCTTCGATCACCTGGTGATTGAAACCACCGGCCTGGCCGATCCAGCGCCGGTGATCCAGACCTTCTTTGTGGATGAAGACCTGCGCGATGAGCTGCGGCTCGATGCCGTGGTCACCCTGGTGGATCTCAAGCACGTGGAGCAGCACTGGGACACAGAAGAGGTGCAGGAGCAACTGGCCTTTGCCGATGTGCTGGTGCTCAACAAGGCCGATCTGGTGAGCGATGCCGATCGTGCGGGGATCGAGCGGCGGGTGCGCGCCATCAACCCCGTGGCCCGTCTGCTCACTAGTCACAACGCCGATGTGCCAATCCAGGAGGTGCTGGGGGTGGGAGCCTTCGAGCTGGAGCGGGCCCTGAGCCTCGATCCGGGGTTCCTGGCGGAGGAGCACGCCCACGAACACGACGATTCCGTGGGCTCTGTGGCCCTG
>JBIIJA010000135.1:0-6007 GCA_044234195.1 Cyanobium sp.
CCAGGGTTGCGGCCACGGCCAGCGCTCCGCCCGATTCCCCCTGGCGCCGCAGCTGGTATCCCGTGGCCTATCTGGCCGATCTCGATCGCGGCCGCCCCACAGCCTTCACCCTGCTGGGCGACGACCTGGTGCTGTGGTGGGATCAGTCCAGCGGGCAATGGCGAGCGTTCGCCGATGTGTGCCCCCACCGGCTGGTGCCCCTATCGGAGGGCAGGCTCAATGATTCTGGGGAGCTGGAATGCCCCTACCACGGCTGGACCTTCCGGGGGGATGGCCACTGCACCGCCATCCCCCAGGCCAGCCCTAAGGGGACGGCTCAGGAGGGAGCCTCGATGAACCAGGAAGGAGAGGCTGCACGCCTGCAAAGCCCCCGCAGCCGCTGCAGCACTTACGCCACGGCCACCGGGCAGGGCCTGTTGTTTGTGTTTGCTGGGGATCCCAAAGAGAGCGCGGCTGTGCCCCTGCCCTTGGTGCCCCAGCTGGAGGAGGCCCCTGGCCCTGGGGAGCGGCCCTGGGTGGTGCAGGACACCTTCCGGGACCTGCCCTACGACGCCCTCACCCTGCTGGAAAATGTGCTCGATGTGAGTCATGTGCCCTTCACCCACCACGCCACCGTGGGTCGGAGGGAAAATGCGGGCCCTGTGGAGCTTCAGTTGCTGCAGGCCGATGCCTCGGGATTCACCGGTCTTTGGTCAGAGGGGCCGCGCAAAGGGAAGCTCGGCAGCCAAGCCACCACCTTCACGGCCCCCTGCCTGATGTGGCACGACCTCACCGCTCCAAGCTTGGGCCGCATCCTCACGGTGGTGTACGCCACTCCCATCCGCCCGGGGGCCTGCCGCCTCTTCGCCCGCTTTCCCTTCCAATTCCGCTCAGCGCTGCCGCCCCTCCTCCTGCGGCTCCGGCCCACTTGGCTCCAACACCTGGGGAACCATGTGGTCTTGGAAGACGACCAGCTGTTTCTGCACTGGCAGGAGCGGGTGCTGGCCGAGCGGGGGGGAAGCGCCAATCTCAGCCGCAGCTGCTATCTGGCCAGCTCGGCCGATCGTTATGTGATGGCGCTGCATCAGTGGGTGGTGGATCACGCCGGCGTGCCCTTCCCCGATCAACAGCTCTCACCGAGGCTGGATCGGCAGAGCCTGATGGAGCGTTACCACAGCCACACCGAACATTGCCGGGCCTGCTCCGGTGCCCTGGCCAATGTGCGCCGCTGGCGTCCCTGGCTGGCTGTTGTGCCCTGGCTGGCGCTCCTTGGCCTGGTCTGGCAGCCAACCCTGAGGGGATTGGCCGTGGCCCTGCCTGTGGCCTTGGTGGCCTGGTGGGCAGGACGTCAACTTATCCGATGGGAGCAGTTGCTCCAAGAAGGTGACGGCCACCCGCCTCGCAATCTACGCCGCTGAGCATTTCTTGTTGTGGTGTGCATTGGGCTTGTTCAACGGCGCCGCATGCGCTCAACCAGTGTGGAGCGATGCCCCCAGGGCACAGCTCCGGAGGCAAAGGCGAAGGCCCACACCAAAGCAGATCCCACACGACTGATCACGAGGGGAAGCGATTCAATATGATCTGAATTTGCCTTGACGAGGCGTGTCATCTCTTCTTGCTTGACCTCGTTCGACTTGAGCAACGATTTTCGCAGCTCAGGCAGGCTCATTTTCCATTGATCCCCCGTGAGTCCAGGTTCCAAAAGCGACTGCAAGCGAACGTTCAAGTCCTGTGAGCTTGAGGCTCTTTGCACGGCTTCCCGAATTTCGGACAATCGCGCGCTCCTCTCAAGATACTGAGCTTTTTGGGACCGGGCCGTTGACAAATCTCCGAAGGAACTTGCTAGTTGAAGGGGGGCCAACAACAGATAGCCCACCACTGGAATCACCGCAAGACGTCGAGCCAATCTCAGTCGTTGCCTGAGGAGATCATGTCTTGGTTGGAGAAAAACAGCAAAATGCAGAAATACAAATCCGAGAAATGCGAGCAGCCCTTGATTTACCAATGTGGTGACGAGTTCAGCTTGCCAAGAGGAACTTAAGGGATTAAATTCTATTAATAAGGGCAATAAGCGCAACAGAAAAATCGCAAAGAGTGCGAATGCCCCTCCATCCAATAGCAGGCGAAATCTGCGGCTTGCGCGGCTGGAAGTGTTCTCCTCTTGGGACAGGGCTTCGCTCTCTGAATCGAAGGTGGCTCCCGAAGCTCGTGAATTCATCCTGGGCTCACTCCTCTTAGTGGCTTGTCCTGATGTCTCCATCATGCCGCCATCGTCAGCCACCCACCAGAGGGTGCCAAGCCAATGCCATCCCCTCGCTCAGCTGCTCGGGTTGCCCAACCAGCCCGCCAGGTGGGAGGCTGCAGGAGACACCACCAGCGCTCGGGCCCTCGGCAAGGCAGGCTCCAAACGCTCAGAGCTGAACGGAGGTAAGGGTCGCCTCCGCAACCAGGCCCCCCAGCGGAATTCATGAAAGGGAATCAGCGGCTGGGCGGCGATGCGCTTTTCCCGCTTCAATTTCCACACCAGGCTGCGATAGGGGTCATCTTGCAAGTCCAGCAACCGATGGGGGAGGGCGGTACTGGGCAGTGGACCAAGGCCCCGGCCGTCATAGAGATAGAGCCAGCCACGGCGATGCAATTGATCCAACACCTCCTGGCGTGACGCTCCCGCCAGGTCCAACGCCACATAGCCGAAGGCTGTGGCGTTGGCATCCACCTCCACCAGGCCTCGCAGCCTGTGATGGCGGTCCACCATCCAGATGTTCCCTGCCGGGCCCATCACCAACGGCACAGGCTTGTTTGCGAGGTAGGCGCGGCGTTCCTGGGGGGATTCACCGGAAAAATCCTGTTGGCGGCTCCACACCTCAGCCAATCCCACGCACATCTGGGTGGGCTGGAGATCCGCAACTCGCACTTCGATCAACCCCCCACTGGGATCCGGAGGGGGGAGCGGCTGGTATGGAGGAAGACGGAGCGTCACAGGTTTCGAAGTCGGGGAGAATTTAGGGTCCAGGGCCTTGGGGCGGCACATCCGGGGTCATCGGGGCTTCATCGGGCGGAATAGGGTCGTTTGATGTGGATGGCTCCATGATCACCCCCCCTTCCGTCCGTCGGTCGATCGCTCCCCTGGGCCTCCATGGTCCCCACGGCCCCATTGGCGTGATGATCTGCGGCCACGGCAGCCGCAATCGTTTGGCTGTGAGCGAATTCGCTGATCTGGCCCGGCAGTTGCAAGAGCGGCTCCACCCGGTGCCCGTGGAGCACGGCTATTTAGAGTTTGCTCGGCCGATCTTGCGTGAGGGGCTGGAGAAGCTGCAAGCCCAAGGTGTGAGCCACATTCTGGCCTTGCCCGCGATGCTCTTCGCGGCGGGCCATGCGAAGAACGACATCCCTTCCGTCCTGAACACGTTTGCCGCCGAAACAGGTTTGCGGGTGGACTACGGCAGGGAGCTGGGGGTGGATCTGGGGATGATCCAGGCGGCGGGGGCGAGGATCCGAAGTTGCCTCGAGGAGGCCGATCGCCGGGCGCATCTGGAGGGGAAGGATCTGGTGCCCCAGCACGACACGTTGCTGGTGGTGGTGGGCCGTGGCTCGTCCGATCCCGATGCGAATTCCAATGTGGCCAAGGTCACCCGCATGCTCGTGGAGGGATTTGGCTTTGGCTGGGGAGAAACGCTCTATTCGGGTGTCACCTTTCCACTGGTCGAGCCCGGACTCCGGCAGGTGGTCAAGCTGGGCTACCGGCGCATTGTGGTGTTTCCTTATTTCCTTTTTTCCGGCGTCTTGGTGAGCCGCATTGTGCAGCACAGCAACGCCGTCATCGCTGAGCATCCAGAGATCGAACTGCTCCATGCCTCTTACCTCGGAGACCATCCCCAGGTGTTGGCCACCTTTGAGGAGCGCCTCATGGAGGTGCTGGAAGGCACCAACGCCATGAATTGTTCCCTCTGCAAGTACAGAGTGCAGGTGCTCGGCTTTGAACAGGAGGTGGGGACCCCCCAGCACAGCCACCACCACCATGTGGAGGGGTCCATGGAGAGCTGCCAGTTGTGTGAGCGGGAATGCACTGGAGCCTGTCAGAGCGAAGCCGAGGCCCATCCCCAGGGGCACGACCACACCGATCACCACCATCACCCCCCCTACCCCCATGCCCATCACCCCTTGGGTCCCATCACCTTGCGCAAAAGTTGAGCGGCGTTCCCGTCTCAGGTTGGTGCAGAGACGCAGGAGTTGAAAAGTTAAGAGATTCCTATGAATTTGCTTTTTCCCCACCCTCTTCCCGTTTCCCCCAGAACCCTCAGACGTTTTCCCCACCACCTCCACCCAGGAGCCCCCAGGGGCCATCATCCTGTGGAAAGAGCACAACTTCCCTCCGTCCCTTGACAAAGGCTGGCAGGCAGCTTCAAGAGGAGGCCATTCCCCGGAGCGCCAGGGAAAACCCCAAGTCCTAGAAGGAATCTCAGCGCGGGAGCCCGCGCTTGGCTGCCAGCCGATGGGTTTTGACGAAACGGGTTGATGTGTGGCGTACTGGCTGCATTGCGCCATGGGGTTTGTGAAGGAGCTGGACAAAGAGACCTCTGAACACGCCGCTTTGCTCGCGGAAGCCACCGCCACTCCTGCTCCATCCCGAGATGGCAGAGCTTGCCTCTCCTTTGCTTCCCCCAGCTCCAGCGTGAGCCTGGAAGCCGAGGTGCCCGAGGCCTTGTTTGAAGGCATGAGGGAATTCATTCGCAACCATCCCCACTGGGATCAATACAGCGTGATTACGTCGGCGCTGGCTGGTTTCCTGTTCCAGAACGGTTCTTGCGACAGCAGTGTCAAAGACCACTACCTGGCCAGCCTCTTTTCAGAGCCTTAATCCTTTGAGCCCAAGTCTGAGCCCGAGAGTCGCACCGAACCAACCCCAAAACCCTCGATCCTGGTGTGGGCAAGGAAAAAGGAACAAAAAAAGACGGAGGGGCCAACCTCCGTCTGCGTTTTTCTCCCTTGCCCGACCCGTTAAAGGTCGCCCCATCATTTTCAACAGAACCCCTGAATGGTTCTGTGGTGAACGACACCACAAGCCCTCACAAGTGAGCACATCCTCACCAATCCTTCAGCCCCTGCCCCCCGTGGTGGATCTGCGGAGAGCCCCCTCACAGGCCCGCCATGTGAGGGCCATGAGGGTGAGGGTGGGGCTCTGCCAGCCAGCACTTGGCCAGCAAGCCCCATCAGTGACGAGCACATTGGGAGCACGCCAGCAGGCATTCCAGGAATCCACGACCCCCGCTTCCTCGTGGCTGGCCATGGGGGCACCACCCACCTCATGGATGTAATAGCCAGGTGGAGCGGCGCTGCTCTGACAGGCTGGGCTGTTTTTGATCCAGGGTTCCAGCAGGGGGATCCTCACAAGGTCTTCCACTGGCAGGATCTCTCCTCCGGCAGCGGCCACCACATCCCGCATCCGAGCCTCGATATGGGCCACCATGGCCCCCTCATTGGCCCCCCATCGGCAGCGAATCAAGGGCACGGGCAACCCCAGGGCATCCACCTGTTCCCAACTCAAGCTGACCCGATTCTCTAGGGAGGGAAGGACCTCCCCATGGCCAATCAAAAAGCCCAGAGCCTCGTTGGGGCGCCGTTTGAAACAATTGGGGGGATCGAAGCGTTGCACGGCTGCCCAGAGCCCATAGCCGCGTGCAAAGTCCGCCGCAGCATGCTCACCGAAGAGGGTGTTGGGCAAAAAACAACTGCCTGCCCCGGAGAGTTCCGCCACCGCTGCTGGGGATCCCTCCACCGGCAAGGCGAAAAAACAGCTGGTGGAGATGTGATCCATCAACTGGCAGCCCAGCCGTCCTGAGGGATCTCTCAGCCCCTGGCCATCGAGCCCCGCCTGGGAGTGCAACAAAATTCTCAACGTTTCAATGGTGGAGGCACACAGCACCACCAAATCAGCGGCCACCCGCTCCAGTTGGCCGCTGCGGCCCACCACCACCACCCCTTTCGCCCGCTCCCCAGCGGCATCCATCCAGAGATGGCTGACCGCCGT
>JBIIJA010000136.1:0-5980 GCA_044234195.1 Cyanobium sp.
AATCACGCCACCCTTGGGTAGGGCCTTCTTGATCTTGGCGATGATGGGGGCCACCTCGGTATTGCCGAGGGGGAGATAATCTTCTCCCACAAGTTTGCCGCCCTCAACCTTGAGCTGCTCCTTGATGATGGTGTTGGCCGTCCGGGGGTAGACGTAGTCGGAGCCCACCAGGAAGAAGTCTTTGCCCTTGTTTTTCAGCAACCAAGAGACAGCAGGCTCAGCCTGCTGGTTGGGAGTGGCGCCGGTGTAGAAGATGTTTCTCGAGCACTCCTGCCCCTCATACTGAATGGGGTAGAAGAGGAAATGATCCTTAGCCTCGAACACCGGCAGCATGGCCTTGCGGCTGGCAGAGGTCCAACCACCAAACACCACAGCCACCTGGTCCTGATCGATCAATTTCTTCGCTTTCTCGGCGAAGGTGGGCCAGTCGGAAGCCCCATCTTCTTCGATGGGCACAATCTTGAGCTTCTTCCCTTCAATGGTGACTCCCCCAGCCTTGTTGATCTCATCAATGGCCATCAGCTCGGCTTCAGCCACCGTGTTTTCCGAGATGGCCATGGTGCCAGAGCGGGAGTGAAGAATTCCAACTTTCACCTCCCCATCGTATTTGCCACCGGCGGCATCACCTGTTGTGGCCGTTTTTTCGCCGCCGCCGCCGCCACAGGCTGCAAGGCTGAGGGTCAGACCGAGAGCTGAAACACCACTGAACCACTGACGCGTGGAGGAGTGCTGTGCCAAGGGCTTCATGTAAAGGCTCCAGAAAAAGAAGGCGCAAGGTCCCGAGGGGACCCATCGCACAAAATCCCGTTTCACCGGGTGTTCACGGCGGAAACTATCGACCCCCCTGGCCATCGACTGGTAACAACGGCCACCATTTGGCCATCTGCCCAGCCTTTCTGAGGATTTCCAGACCATTCGCGAGGGGGAAGTCCATTGCCTGATGTCAAGCCAAGCGACTACCGCCGAGGGTTATGCCGGCACCGATGTCCCCTCTGGCAGTTGCTGGAGCAGGAACGCCTCCACCACCTCCAGCCCTTCACCATGGCGCAGATCCGTGAAGCACCAGGGCCTGCCTGGCCGCATCCGAACCGTGTCCCTTTCCATCACCTTCAGGGAGGCCCCGACAAAAGGGGCCAAGTCAATTTTGTTGATCACCAACAGATCACTACGGGTGATGCCGGGCCCGCCTTTGCGGGGAATCTTGTCGCCGGCGGCCACATCGATCACATAAATGCACAGATCTACCAACTCCGGGCTGAAGCTGGCGGCCAGGTTGTCGCCGCCACTTTCCACCAACACCAGATCAAGAGCAGGAAAGGCTGCCTCCAGCTCTGCCACGGCAGCTCTGTTGATCGAGCAATCTTCCCGAATGGCGGTGTGGGGGCAGCCACCGGTTTCCACCCCGCGAATGCGCTCCGGCGGCAGAGCCCCGGCCCGGGTCAGAAATTGGGCGTCTTCCTGGGTGTAGATGTCGTTGGTGACCACCGCGAGCTGCAAGCGATCCCGCAACCGCCGGCAGAGGGCCTCCACCAACGCCGTCTTGCCAGATCCCACGGGCCCAGCCACGCCAACCCTGAGTCGGCTTGCCGCCATCAGCCGTGCTCCCTTCGGTTGGAGTTCGGTTGGCTGGGGCCAGCCCCGCAGCGGTCGAGGCCAGGGTGAGGGACGGGTTGGGTGGTGGCGATGGTGGCAAGCCTCCCGAACAACTGGCCAGTTCATTCTGCAAAGGCCCCAAGGGGTGTGGGGCCCTTCTGCGATGGCAACGTCAACTGCGGAACAACCGGGAGTAGAGCTCCCCATGCTGCAGCTGGGCCAAAGCGGCGCCAACGCCGCCGCTCCATCGGGGGGTGGACCCCTCCTGCACCAGAGCCGCTGCCCGCTCTGCGATTCTGGGCCCAAAGCGGAGTTGGAGCCGCTGGGCTTCGGTGGGGCCCAAGGGCACCAAGCGCACCGCCGCGCTGAGCTGATTGGCCACCCAGCTGTAGAGGTAGGCCTCCACCCCGTCGAGGGGGCTGACGGCCAGGGCCGTCAGGGCCCAAGCCCAGGCCCCGGGCCAGCTGAGAGCCCCCGGGAGCTCTCCCGGAGGGCCAGGGGGGAGGGGCCAACCCAACTCCGCCACCAACCCCAACAGGGAGTCCCCCATCTGCCGGTGCTGGGCCCGCACCTGGGGGGCCTCCCGCAGGGCCATCAACCAGCCATCGCGCTCCAGCACCGCCGCCCGGGCCCGAAATCCGGCCTCCCCTGCCCCCCTCTCCCGCCAGACCGTTAGGGCAGCCATCATCTCGGGCAAGGCGGCAGCTTCCAGGGCCAAAACGCCCCGCTCAAGCTCAGCCTCAATCCAGGCTGCCACTGCAGCGCTGTCCTGCAGACGCCCGCCCTGGCTGAGCACCTCCAACCCCTCCGAATAGCTAAAGGCCCCCACGGGGAGGGCGGGCGACACCAGCTGGAAGAGCCGTAAACGCGCGCTGTTGATTGGCTTGGCCGACTCGCCAGAACAAATGCCACCAGGCTCGGCAGAGGAAGGGGGGAGCACCGAGGTGTTGAGCTAGGGATGGGGGTGGTGAGCAGACCCGTAGGCGCCCATCTCAGGCAAGAAGGGCTCCTGGGTGCGGCGCACCTCCAGCCCCCGTTGAAGGAGCAACTGCTCTAGCACCGGATCCACCAGTAGTCGCAATTGATCAGGGCGCAGCTCCAGAGCCACGTGGCGGTTGCCCAGGTGATAGGCCGCCTGCAACAGCGCCAAGGGTGTCTTCGCCCGCACCACCAGAAGCGCTTCCGCCGCTGGCTCCACCTGCACCAGGGCCAGGCCATCCTCTTCGGCGAGCCATTCGCCCGGCTCCAGGGCCTCGCCCCGCGGCAACTGCAACAGGAGATCCCTGCCGCAGCCGCTGAGGCGATGGCCCCGCAGGCGCGTGCGCTCCTCGGCGGTGAGGGCTAAGCGGAGGGTGGCTTCAGCCCGCTGGCTCGGGGGCGCCACGCCAAGGCGCCGGCAGAGCAGCAGGGGCGTAGGCGCAGGCGTCACTCGGGCACAGTGGCCATGTGGGCCTTACCAGTGTGCTCCGCCGCTTGGCCAACTCCCCTTCCTCCTCCCCAAGCCCCAGCCCCTGGCAGGGCCGGGCTTGGATCCACTTCCAGAGCCAGCAGGGTCGCACCCACTTCCAGGGGGGAACGGAGGCCCCCCTCAAATGGCTGCGGGCCTCCCACCACCAAGACGGCCGCTGCGAGCTGCCCCTCCTGCATACGGCTGGAGGATTGGTGGGAGGAGACCGGCTGGATGTGCAGATTCGCCTGCAGGAGGGCAGCTCCGCGCTGCTCACCAGCGTGGCCGCCCAGAAGATTTATGGCTCCATCGGCCGCTCCCGCCGCAGCCCTGCAGGCGATTGGGCCCGGCAAACCCTGAACGTGCAGCTGGAGGCGGGGGCCGACCTGGAGTGGCTGCCCCAGGAGGTGGTGCTCTACGCCAATGGACTGTTTCAACAGCACACTCGGGTGGAGTTGGCTCCTGGGGCCAGTTGGCTGGGGGCAGAGGTGATGCGGCTGGGCCGCACCGCAGCCGGAGAGGATCTGGGGGCGGGCTGCTGGCGCTCCTCCCTCGAGATCGTTCGCCGCGATCCAGCGGGCCACCTCCGCTGGGAGTTCGTGGATCGGATCGAACTGGCCGGCGCCGCCCTCCTCGAACCCCACGGCCTGGGGGGAGAGCCGGTGGTGGGTGCACTGGTCTGGGCCGCCCCCGCCCCCCTGGCCCCCGCCGCCGTGGCGGAGCTGGTGCGGCAGTGCCGCCTGGAGCGGCACGGGCTGGCGGGAGAGATGGCCTGCGGCGCCCTTGGTCAGGGCCTGATCGCCCGCTACCGAGGGCCCTCCAGCGCCGCAGCCCGCTGGTGGTTCACCCGCCTCTGGGCCCAGATCCGCTCCGCCCGCGGCCTGGCGCCGCCGATGCCGCCGCGGGTGTGGCCATTTCAGGAAGATCCCCTGGCCCCGGATCGACTGGCCTGCAAGAGTGAGGAGGTTCCTGTTTAGGGCCCCTTCCCGGCCCCCTCCAGCCTCTGAAGACCCAGAGATGCATCTGACCCCCCAGGAAAAGGACAAGCTCTTGATCGTGACGGCCGCCCTTCTGGCGGAAAGGCGCCTGCAGCGGGGGGTGAAACTCAACTATCCCGAGGCGGTGGCCTGGCTCAGCTTCCAGGTGCTGGAGGGTGCCAGGGATGGCAAAACGGTGGCAACCTTGATGGCCGAGGGCAGCACCTGGCTGACCCGCGACCAGGTGATGGAGGGCGTGCCTGAGCTGGTGGACGAGGTGCAGATCGAAGCCGTCTTCCCCGATGGCACCAAACTGGTGACCCTGCACGAGCCCATCCGCTGATCGCCATGGCCCCCCTGATCCCCGGTGAACTGCTGAGCGAACCCGGCAGCCTCGAACTCAACGCCGGCAGGCCCATCACCACCTTGACGGTGGCCAACACGGGCGATCGACCGGTGCAGGTGGGCTCCCACTTCCACTTCTACGAAACCAACGGCGCCCTGCTGTTCGACCGCAAGGCCGCCTACGGCCTAAGGCTCGACATCCCCGCCGGCACGGCGATCCGCTTTGAACCGGGCGATAGCCGGGAGGTGCAGCTGGTGCCCTATGGCGGAGCACGGCGCGTGTTCGGCTTCACCGGTCAAATCAACGGCTCCCTCGACTGACCCCCATGGCCTATCGCATTGATCGCCGCGTCTACGCCGAAACCTATGGCCCCACCACTGGGGACAGGCTGCGGCTGGCCGACACCGAGCTGATTCTGGAGGTGGAAAAGGATTTCACCGTCTATGGCGACGAGGTGAAATTCGGGGGCGGTAAGGTGATTCGCGATGGCATGGGCCAGGCCCAAACCACCCGCGCCGAAGGGGCGGTGGACACGGTGATCACCAACGCCGTCATCCTCGACTGGTGGGGCATCGTGAAGGCCGACATCGGCCTGCGGGATGGCCGCATTGTGGCCATCGGCAAGGCTGGCAACCCCGACACCCAGGAGGGCGTCACCATCGTGGTGGGGCCCGGCACGGAGGCCATCGCCGGCGAAGGGCACATCGTGACGGCCGGCTCCATCGACACCCACATCCACTTCATCTGCCCCCAGCAGATCGAAACCGCCCTGGCCAGCGGCGTCACCACGCTCCTGGGGGGCGGCACGGGTCCTGCCACCGGCACCAACGCCACCACCTGCACCCCCGGCAGCTTCCATCTGGCCCGCATGCTCCAGGCGGCCGAGGGGTTGCCGGTGAACCTGGGCTTTTTCGGCAAGGGCAACGCCAGCACCCCCGAGGCCCTCGAAGAGCAGATCCGCGCTGGCGCCTGCGGCCTCAAGCTGCATGAAGATTGGGGCACCACCCCCGCCGCCATCGATTGCTGCCTGAGCGTGGCCGACCGCTTTGACGTGCAGGTGTGCATCCACACCGACACCCTGAACGAAGCGGGGTTCGTGGAGGACACGATCGCCGCCATCGGCGGCCGCACCATCCACACCTTCCACACCGAAGGCGCAGGGGGCGGCCACGCCCCCGATATCATCCGCATCTGCGGGGAAGCCAACGTGCTCCCGAGCAGCACCAATCCCACCCGGCCCTACACCCGCAACACGCTGGAGGAACACCTCGACATGTTGATGGTGTGCCACCACTTGGATCCAAAGATCCCTGAAGATGTGGCCTTCGCGGAATCGCGCATCCGCCGCGAAACCATCGCCGCGGAAGACATCCTCCACGACCTGGGCGCCTTCTCGATCATCGCCAGCGACTCCCAGGCCATGGGCCGGGTGGGAGAAGTGATCACCCGCACCTTCCAAACCGCCCACAAGATGAAGGTGCAGCGCGGCCCCCTGGCGGGCGACAGCGCCCGCAACGACAACACGCGCCTGAAGCGCTACATCGCCAAAACCACCATCAATCCGGCCATCGCCCATGGTCTCGACAGCCAGGTGGGCTCGGTGGAGGTGGGCAAGCT
>JBIIJA010000138.1:0-5947 GCA_044234195.1 Cyanobium sp.
CACCGCCACCGTCACCGTCGATCCCACGGCGGATACCACCATCGAGCCCGATGAAACGGTCGCCCTCACCCTCGCCGCAGGCAACGGCTACACCATCGGCACTACCACTGCCGTGGTGGGCACCATCCGCAATGACGATCTGCCGCCCACCGTCACCCTTTACAACGCCGCATCAGCCCTTCCCAGCGATCAGGGCTGGCTGACGTTTGGGGGAGTGCTCGGCAGCCAAGCCCGATCCAACAACGGCACCACCCTCACCTCCTCTACAGGAGGTGCTGTGGGCTACAGCAATCGCACCCCCACCCCCAGCGCCACCCTCGTCAACAGTGCGTTCCCAAGTTTGAATCGCAGTGTGGGCTTCAGCCTTGATTTCCGCCTACAGGTGTTCAGTGAAAGCCATCAACAAGCCAACCGGGCGGGCTTCTCGGTGATTCTGCTGGATCAAGGCGCCACCCCCCGGGGCATCGAGCTTGGCTTCTGGACCAACAGCATCTTCAGCCAGGCCGGAGGCAGCACTCCCTTTCAAACCATCGGCGAAAGGGTCAGCAACCTGAGCACCACCTCCGCCACCACCTACAGCCTGCGGATGCTCGATCAGGCCTACTACCTCCTGGCCAACAACCGCCTGGTGCTCTCCGGCTCCGTTCAGGACTACAGCGCCTGGCAGAAGGATCCCCTTCTCCCCTTTAACCCTTACACCACCTCTAACTTCCTCTTCCTTGGGGACAACACCCGCAGCGCCGGCGCCACTGTGGAGCTGGGCTCCATCTCCCTGGCTGGTGCCCTCACGGGCACCAGCGGGGCCGACACCTTCACCGGCACAGTCGGCCCCGATCGCTACAACGGGCTGGATGGAGCCGACCAGCTGAGCGGCGGAGAGGGCAGCGACTGGCTGGCCGGGGGGGTGGGCACCGACACGTTGAATGGAGGCACAGGTGACGACATGCTGATTGGCGGCAGCCAGGCGGATCGCTTTCTCTTCAGCTCTGGCGCCAGCTTCAACACCTCCCAGCTGGGCTTGGACACCATCGTGGACTTCAACGCCGCGGAGGATCGCCTCAGCCTGGCCCGCACCACCTTCTCCGCGCTGCCGGCAGGGCCCAGCCTGGCCTCCAGCGCCTTTGCCGTGGTGACCAGCAACGACGCGGCGGCCAGCAGCACCGCCACCATCGTCTACAACAGCACCAACGGAGCGCTGTTCTACAACTCCAATGGCGCCACCGCAGGCTTTGCGGCAACCACCACAGAAGGCGGCCTGTTTGCCCAGCTCTGGGGCGGCGCCAGCGGGACCCCTTTCCCCGCCCTCACCAGCAGCGTGTTTGAGGTGGTGTGAAGGGGCGGTTTAGACCCCATCGCGCTGGCGGCAGCGGGCCCGCAAACGGCGGCTCCAAAGCCAACCGGCGCTCACCCCGAACAGTGGGAGAGGTCCGGGAGCCATGGCTGGGCCGAAGTAACCCGGTTCCCCCTGCGGCAGGGTGGGCATGAGAGTCGCTGCAATCGCCACACCAGGGGCTACGGGTGCGCTGATCAAGGCCTGTTGGGGACCAAAGGTCACCCCGAGGCGGGTGGCGATGGAACTGGCATCGGTGATCACCCCATCGAAGCTGCTGGGATCACCATCCATCGACGCTCCGATCACATAGCGACCTGGGGAGAGAACAATCGCGGGAATCGCAACCCAGCGGAAGCCATCCTCCAGCAACGCCCCCGTGCCGGCAGGCACCACCCCACTCGCCAACAGGGCACCGCTGCTGCCATCAAACACACTGACGGTGTGATGGCTGAGCAACCCATCCGCTAGATCGTCCCAAAATCCAAGCCGAAACACCTGTTTGGCTTGGCTCAACGTCATGTCGTAGCCGATGGTGCCCCGAAAGCTGGGATCGCCGCCCACAGCCGCAATCACCTCTGGCCGCACAAAGGGATCGATGGGTTCCGCTCTGGCTGGAGCGGCAGCAACAACCGAAGTGCCCACCAAAGCGCTGGCAAGCAGGCCCCAAGGAAGGGGGCGGAACGGGCCGACAGGGCGATCGGAATGAGCCATGGTGCGGGGGTGTGGCGTGCGGATGAAGGGGAGTTGAGGGGGGAAGGGAGAAGGACCTGGGGAGATCAGGCCACGACCTGAATCAGTTGGATCTGGCCGCCCTCCACGAGATAGGGGCTGCCGTTGAGGGTGCCATTGCTGAGGCTGTGGGCCTGCACATTGGTGAGGAACACGGTGCCCGCCGGCGACCCAAACAGCTGCGACACCTCGATCACCCCGGAGGATTCCCAGTTGCCGATGTCGGTGGGTTGGCTGTCGGTTTGGCCGTAAGCGCTGGGAACGGCGCTCCGATCGATCTGGGCCCACCGTTGCTGGGTGCCGGTGAGGGGATCCACGTCCCAGATGGAGGCCTCCTGACTGCCAAACTGCCCATCAGCCGTGCCGCCAGGCACGATGCGATCTTCTTGGATATAGAGCTTGCCGTTGCGGGCCCAGGCGAGGTTGTCGGGATTGCGCACCCCGCTCTGGCGCGCCACACCGGTGAGCCGATCCGCATCCACGATCACCCTCAAGCTGCTGGTGTTGGCCGTGGTGCGCAGGCTGCCATCGGCGGCAAAGGCCCCTCTCAGATCGATCAGGTTGGTGTTGCCGTAGAGATCGGCTCCGCTGCCACCGGTGGTGTTAAAGGCCACCTGCTGGCCGTTGGTGGGATTGACATCCCCATCCTCGATGCGCACAAAGGCCATGGCGCCCTTGGCCTGGGCCAATGAGCGCAGGGCGGTGGCCGTGGGCAGGGCGGCGATCTCACTGCCGCTGCCCAGCCGCTCCCAATGGCCGCCCACCGCGGTGTTTAGGGCCATGGCATTGAGCCCGGCCTGGCTGTTGATCGCCTCGGCCTTCCAGGCATAGAGGGCGCCGGAGCTGGCGTCGATGCCATTGCGGCGCAGCAGATCTCCACTGCCGGGATTCTTCGTGCCCACCCACAGGTAGAGATAGTTGGCGGTGCCGGAGGTGTCGTCAAAGAGCATCACGGCCACGGTGTTGGCGCTGCCGGTATCCACCGCCACGGCCGATTCCCAGCCCCCACGGCCAAAGGCGGGCACGTGGTGCAGATCGGTGTTGGCCGTGTCGAGGGCGAAAAAGCGCCCTGGCCCGCCCTCTTCCCCAGCGAGATAGAGGCGATCCACAAAGCCGCGGCCGTTGCCGAATTGGAACGGCTCGCTCAGGTTGGCGCTGCAAAAGCGGGTGAACCCTCCCTTGGCAAAGGTGGGATCCACGCTCCTCACCTCGTCGTAGGCCAGGCCGCCGCTCAACACCCGAGCTTGGAAGCCATTGGCCGCATTGCCATCGATGTCTTTGGCGATCACAAAGCGGCTGATGCGGGCGCCGCTCACATTGGCGTTGAGGCCAACGACATTCATCTGGTAGCCATCACTGGCGCCCACCTCGTGATTCACCAACAAGGTGAAGGTGCCATCGCCGTTGTCGTAGGCGCCCATGCCATCAAAAATGCCCGGAGGCACATAGGCGCTGCTGCCAGGGGCCAGGCCATTGGTGAGCTCGCCATTGGTGATCAAGCTGCTGATCTGCAGGGTGGAGCCACCGGCCACGTCTTTGAGCATGGGCGTGGTCGCAAATCCCGCCATGCCAGAGCCGCGGGAGTTGATCAAGGTGGGCAGATCCAGGTAGTCGAGGGTGTTCGACACCTCATTGGACACCACCAGCTGTGGACGCCCCGTGGCCGTGCGGTTGGCCTCCAGCACACTCAAACCCTCTGGGCTCAGGCTGTCGGGCAACACCACACTGGTCAGCAAGAAGGGAGCCGTGGGGGTGCTCACGTCAAACACCACCAGCATGGAGCGGGTGGTGCGCTCCAGGCCCACGATGGCGTAGGTACGGCCGTCGATGCGCGCCACGGCGATGCCCTCCGGCTCCACACCCTTGTCGTCGCTGCAGCAGTCGTCATAGACCCCGGCCGCAATGGCCACGCTCTGCAGGGTGTAGCCACTGTCCCAAACCAAAGCGCCGGTGTCGGCATCAAAGAGGCTGATGCTGCGGCTGCCAAAGGCGGTGTAAGGCGTTGTGGTGTCGTCGGCCAAGGTTTTCAGCCGACTGGAGAGGCCCGTATTGCGGCGCACTTCATCTGTGAAGCCGCCCCACTCGCGGCCATCCCCCTCATTGGCGGTGAGGAAGTAGTCCTGCCCCCGGGCAAAGCCTCCAGGGGGAGCAGGGTGAAGGCGGCGATGCCATCAGGCATGCGCAGCCCCAAAACATTGTTGCCGAACACGGGCTTGATCGCCCTGCCATTACTGGTGCCGTCCTGATCAGAGATGTCCACCAACTGGGTGGAGAAATCCACCGCCCCCAGAGCGAAGATCCGCTCGATGCTGCGCGTGACCAGATTCACCTTGGCGACGGCATTGTTTTCCTGCAGCGTCACGTAGGCATAGCGGCCAAGCACCGCCACCGATTCCGGCTCGATGTCGGTGGCCTGGGTGGAGAGGCCGCTCTTGCCGCTGATCCGCACCCCTGCGGGAGGAGTGAGGCCGCTGAAGCCCAGCTCGGAATAGCTGAAGCTTTCCTGACCTGGGCCACCACCAATGGCAATCAAGCCAATGGTGCCCGGCCGATCCACATCAGCGCCATTGATTCGGTAATCGCTGGTGGGTTCCCCTTCGTTCGCCACCACCAGCATGGTGCCGGCACTGTTGAAGGCGATGCCGTCAGGCATGTAGCCCACCTCCACCTCCCGCAGGAGGGTGAGGCTGCCATCGGCGCCCAGGCGCAGAAAGCGCACGATCCCTCGGCCGCCATTGGTGGTGTAGTCCTTCGGGGCCAGGGCCACGGCCACCAAGGTGCCGAAGCTGGCCACCGCCTGCGACACCCACTGCTGGCTGTTGCTGGGCACCGCCGTAGGAGACGGCCCATAGCTGAGGCGCTGCACCAAAGCGGGGGCTTCAGTGGCGGGATTGGTGGAGCGAACCACCTGCAAGGTGCTGCCACCGCTGGAGGAGAGGGTAAAGCGCTGGCCCCCCACCGAGACGACTGTGGAAATCTCTGTCTGGAAGTCCTCCACAAAGGTCCCGGCTGGGCGGGAGGCGAGGGAGAGGTTGAGCCCGGCCAGACGCGCCGAGAGGCTGGTGGGTTCCCCCCAGGCCGAGCGCCTGGCGGCAGCGCCGTAGAGCAGCGCCAACCAGGGGTTGGAAGGGGGAGGCATCGCCGAAGGAAGGACACAACACGCCGATTCTTCCCAATGCGGCCCATCCAGGCGCTAAGGATGGGCTAACAGCTGGTGAAAGCCTGGAGCCACGTCACTGAGGTCACCTCTGCCGTCACCCCGCTCAGCCTGTAACGAAGCGATCAGGCCGAGAGGGGCTGGCGGGACAGGTTGTCTAGGTTGAAGCGCAGCGGCCCTCAGGTGATGAACCTCCTCCGTGTTGTGGCAGCGACGGAACAGCGCTTTCAAGAGCGGCTGGCGGAGCGCAAGAAAAACCTGGCCTTGATCCAAAAGCGCGACATCCTCAAAATCGCGGCCAACACCCCCGAATTGGTGAGCAAGCGCCTGGAGCGGCTCCACGCCGATCCGGAACGGGTGAAGGTGCTGGAAGGGGAGGGCTTGCACTTTGATCCCCAGGGGCCGGGCCGGGCGCCGCAGCAATTCCCCCGGGCCCTGGAGCGGGTGCTCAACACGAACGACTTGATGGGGCTGCGCTTCTTTGAGCAGGGGCTGCGGGTGGCCAGCGCCGTGGCCCGGGTGCACATCCGCGGCGAGCGGGGGGAGGCCCAGGGCTACGGCACGGGCTTTCTCGTATCGCCCCGGCTCCTGCTCACCAACCACCACGTGCTGCCCAGCGCCGCCAGCGCCAAGCGCTCCCTGGCCGAGTTCAACTACCAGGAAAGCGCCGCGGGTGAGATCCAGGCCTCTGAAGTGTTTGCCCTGGCGCCTTCCGAGCTGTTCCTTTG